>JAFAWJ010000681.1 GCA_019242065.1 Chloroflexota bacterium | reverse complement strand
TACGTCTATCTGTTCAACTCGTATTACAACGCGGTCGGCGACAAGTACCCGCGCCCGCGCCGTGGGATGATCTCGCGCCCAACGGTCGAGGCCGTCTATCGCTATCGGTCTCACGTGGACGAACACGTGCTGGACCTGCTGGAGTGCTGTGACGATGCCGATCTGAGTCGTATCTCGTCGATCGTGACGCTGGGCATCAACCACGAACAGCAGCACCAGGAGCTGATCCTGACGGATTTGAAACACATGCTCTCGCACAATCCGCTGCACCCGGTGTACGCCGAGCGCGGACCAGAGCCTCAAACGTCGTCTGGCGCGGTCCGGTGGGTGAGCTTTCCTGAGGGTGTGTACTGGATTGGCCACGCTGGTGACTCGTTTGCTTTCGACAACGAAGAGCCCCGTCACCGCGAGTTCGTGCACCCGTTTGAGATCGCCTCACGCCCGGTGACCAACGCCGACTTTCTGGAGTTCATGCGCGCCGGCGGATACGAGCAGTCCGACCTGTGGCTCTCGATGGGCTGGGCGACGGTCCAGCAAGACGGCTGGCAGGCGCCGCTGTACTGGGAAGAGAGCGATGGCGCGTGGTGGCAGTTCACGCTGTCCGGCTTGCGACCGGTGGATCCGGATGCGCCGTTGACGCACGTCAGTTACTTCGAAGCCGATGCCTTCGCGCGCTGGGCCGGCGGCCGGTTGCCGACCGAGGCGGAGTGGGAAGTGGCCGCGGCAAGCACACCAGTTGACGGGAATTTCGCCGACAGCCGCCAGTTTCATCCGTCTGCGCAGGCGGCGTCGGCCGATCAGTCGTCACTCTGCCAGATGTACGGTGACGTCTGGGAGTGGACGCAAAGCTCGTATTCGCCGTATCCCGGCTTCAGGACAGCGCCCGGTGCGCTGGGTGAATACAACGGCAAATTCATGTGTAATCAGTACGTGCTGCGGGGTGGTTCGTGCGCCACGCCCCGCACGCATATTCGTCCGACGTATCGGAATTTCTTTCCACCTGACGCGCGTTGGCAGTTCAGTGGACTGCGATTGGCGAAGGATGCATGAACGGTATTTCTTTGCACGACCTGCCCTCGGGGCAGAAGGCATCGTTTACCGAGGTTTCGCGTGGATTGGGCAGCCCTCAGAAGGAGTTGCCCTGCAAGCTGTTTTACGATGAGTACGGCTCGCAGCTGTTCGAACAGATCACGACGCTCGACGAGTACTATCCGACGCGCGCGGAGATGCGCATTATGCGCGCCGCGGGCGCGGACATGGCGGCGCGGATGGGACAGGACTGTGTCGTGCTGGAGTACGGCAGCGGCAGCAGCCTGAAGACGCGCATCTTGCTCGATCATTTGGACCGACCGGCCGCCTACGTGCCCATCGAAATCTCGCGCGAGCTGCTGGAGCAATCCGCGGACGACCTGGCGCGCACGTATCGCGGATTGCGGGTCTTGCCGGTGTGGGCGGATTACACGCGTGGGTTGGAGCTTCCCAAGGAGCTGCCGGCGGGCAAGCGCCGCGTGGCGTACTACCCGGGCTCGACCATCGGCAACTTCGTGCCCGACGCCGCCCGCCGCTTTCTGGCCGACATCGCCCGCGTCTGTGGGCGTGACGGTGGACTGCTCATCGGGGTGGACCTCAAAAAAGATCCGCTCATGCTGCATCGCGCCTACAACGACGCGCTGGGCATCACCGCTGCTTTTAATCTGAACATCCTCACGCGGCTCAACCGCGAGCTGGGCGCCAACTTTGTCGTCGACCAGTTTCGCCACTACGCCTTCTATAACCCGGTCTTCGCACGCGTCGAGATGCACCTGGTCAGCCTGGTCGAGCAGGTAGTGGCCGTCAACAATGTCAATTTCCACTTCGAGCGCGGCGAAAGTATCTGGACCGAAGCCTCGTACAAGTACTCGCCGCAGGAGTTCTCCGCGCTGGCCGCCTCGGCTGGCTGGACGGTTCAGCAGGTGTGGACTGACGACCGCGGACTGTTCAGCGTCCAGTACTTGACAGTCGCGGACTGACGAGCGACTGGCTCTGACGGGCTGCCGCGGACGACGGGACTGGCCACACGCGGGCCAGCAGCATGCCGCCGAGCAGCCCGCCCAGGTGGCCCTGCCACGAGATGCCAACCTGGAAGGGGCTCAGCCCCCACAGCACGCCACCGTAGACGACCAGCGTCGCCAGTGCGAGGACGATGGCCAGCACGGTGCGCTCACGCACGGCGCGGACGAGAATCCAGCCAAAGTACGCGAAAACCAGGCCGCTGGCGCCAATGGTGACCGAGTACGCCGGACCGATCAGCCAGGCCACCAGGCCACCGCCGATGGCGCCCGCGATGCTCACGGCGATGAATTGCCAGGGTGATCGCAACGAAATGATGCCGCCCAGGATCGCAAACGGGACCGTGTTGGCAATCAGGTGGGCCAGACCCACGTGCAGAAACGGCGCGAAGACCAGGTTGGGCCAGAGACCACTCGGGTCACGAGCGCGGACGCCGTCGATCTGCCATGCGTTGTGCAGCAGGAGCAGGTTGATGCCGGTGACCAGCCACATCAGCGCGAGCGCGATCACGACCGGGGTCAGCCGCCACAGCACTTCGAGCCGTTGTTGCACGCCCGTAGAGTATGCCCGCTCGATCTGTCGAGCGACACAGATTCCTCAGTCCGAGTCGAGCATCGGCCCGATGGCCTGTTCGAACTCCTTCAGCTCGTGCTCCAACTGCCCCAGATGGCCGTCGATGGGCGACAGGTCGCCGGACTTCGCGTGCTCCTCGATGCTTGCGCACACGCCCGCGACGCGTTGCGCACCGACGCTTCCGCTGGCGCCGCGCAGTCGATGCGCCTCGCGCGCAAGCGCCGCAGTGTCCCTGGCCGCGAGCGCCGGCCGCATGGCCTGCAGGTGATTCTGCGACGACTGGAGGTACACCTCGATCAGGTGCTGCAGAGGCTGGCCGCCCATCTGCCCCATCAGCTCGCGCAGCTCGGCGATCACCTCCAGCGCCACTGGAGCATCGGGAAGGGTTGGCGCCGCGGGCGTCTCCGCGACTCGTGGCGCGGGCGACTCGACATGAAACATGAGGCCCTCGCCCGGCACGGTGTGCAGGAAACGCGGGTGGGCCGGGTCCACCTCCAGCTTGGCGCGCAGCCGGCTGGCGGTGACCCGCACGACGTTGCGGGCGGTCATGTCCTGGTGGCCCCAGACCTGCTGCAACAGCGAGCGGGTCGAGACCATCTGGTCGGGGTGTTCCATCAGCGTCTGCAGCAGGCGGAACTCCGTCGGACTCAACTCCAGCACCTGTCCGTCGCGCGTGACCTCGTGGATCATCGGGTCCAGGACCACCGAGCCCAGCTCCAGGCGGCGCGGCGCGTCCTGCTCGCGGGACCGTGTGGCGCCCCGCCGCAGGAGTGCGCGTACGCGGGCGATGAGCTCGCGATAGCCGAAGGGTTTAGGCAGATAGTCGTCGGCGCCGAGCTCGAGACCGTGCACTCGGTCGTCCTCGGCACCCAGGGCGGTCAACATCAAAATGGGGATCTGGGGCCGCTTCTGCTTGAACTGGCGCAACAGATCGCGGCCGTCAGCCTGACCTAACTGGACGTCGAGGATCACCAGTTGTGGTTCCTGCTCCTCGAAGAGGTGACGCGCAGTCTCCGCGTCGAACCCGCTGACTGGCTCGAAGCCCGCACGCTCGAGCAGGAACGACACCACGTCGACCTGGACGCGATCGTCGTCGACCACGAGGATGCGTTGCATACGGTCGGACCCCAATTGTAACGACGTTTTGAAAGAATCAGGCGGACGGGTGCGCGACCGCCTCGAGGGCGGTGCGTACGGCGTCGGCCGCGGCCTCCAGTTGTGGCACCAGCACGTCCGCTCCCTCGAGCGAACCTTGCCGCGCGCGTTCCTCCAACTGCCCGCACAGGGCGGCCAGGGCCTCAGCACCGACTGTTCCGGCGCTGCCCTTCAACTTGTGGGCCACAAACGCCACGCGCGGCACGTCAGCCGCGTGCAGCGCGGCGCGCAGCTCCGTGCGCACTTCGGCCTCTTCTTGGAGATATGGTTCGGCCAGCCAGTCCTCGACGTCGTCGGAGATGACGTTGTCGGCGGCCGGCTCGGGCGGGACCCACTTGTTCAGGACGAGCTCCAGGTCGCCCAGGCGAATGGGCTTGCTGAGGTAATCGTCCATGCCCGCCGCCAGAGCACGTTCGCGGTCGCCTTTCATCGCATTGGCAGTCATTGCCACGACGGTCGTGTGCTGGCCGGCCAGGGCTTCGCGCTGGCGTATCTGGGCGGTGGCCTCGAAGCCGTCCATCTCGGGCATCTGGACGTCCATCAGGACCAGGGCATACGGGATGCTGGCGAGGGCGTCGAGCGCCTCCTGGCCATTGCTGACCACGTCGACGTGGCAGCCGAGTCGCTCGAGCATGCGCCGAGCGACCAGTTGATTGATGGTCGTATCCTCGGCAACCAGGATCCGGGGACCCGTGGGTGGCCGCGCCTCGACGTTCGCGCGCCGCTCGGATGTGTCAGGCGGCGGCGTGGGTGCCGGCACGCGTACCTGCAGGCCGAGAATCGTCGCCAGCATGTTCAGCAGCTGCGACTGGCGCACCGGTTTAGTGAGCACGTGTTGGAAACCGGCCGCCTGGACGTCGCGTCGATCGGCTTCGCCCAACGAGGTGAGCAACACCATGGGGGTGTTGGTCAGGTCTGGATCGGCGCTGACCGCGCGCGCCAGCGCCAGCCCGTCCATGCCGGGCATGTGGCGATCGAGGAGCGCCACCGCGAACGGCTTGCCGCGGCGGGCGGCTGCGCGGAGCTCCTCGAGCGCGGCCGGCGCGTCGCCCACGCTGGTCACCGACAATCCCCAGGGCGAGAGCTGCTCCTGCAGAATGGTCCGATTGGTCTCGTTGTCGTCGACGACCAGGACATCCAGCGGCGGGACCTGTACCAGTGCGGCCGGCGGCCGTGGCTGGGCGCTGCCGTTGACGGCCGCCGGGCCCTGGAGCCGCAGCGTGAACCAGAACGTGCTGCCGCGTCCCAGCTCACTCTCCAGGCCGATTTCGCCGCCCATCTGCTCGACGAGGCGTTTGCAGATGGCCAGACCGAGCCCGGTACCGCCAAACTCGCGGGTCATTGACACGTCGGCTTGCGAGAAGGGTTGGAACAACCGCGTGGCGACCCTGGGCGAAATGCCGATCCCGGTGTCGGTCACCTCGACTCTGACCAGGGCGGAATCCGCCGACTGTTCGACGAGCCGCGCATGCACGGCCACCTCGCCGTGCTGCGTGAACTTGACGGCGTTGCCGACCAGGTTCATGAGCACCTGACGGATGCGGCCCGGGTCGCCCTGGAGTCCGCTCGGTACGTTCGCCTGCACGACCGCCGCCAGCTCCAGCCCTTTGGCCTGGGCCTGTTCCGCCAGCAGGCCGACCACGTCTTCGACTGCTTCGCGCAGGTCGACGTTCGCAAGCTCGAGTTCGAGCTTGCCGGCCTCGATTTTCGAAAAATCCAGGATGTCGTTGATGATCGCCAGTAGCGCCTCACCCGAGCGTCGCACGGCTTCGGCGTACTCGCGCTGACGCGGGGTGAGCTCGGTGTCCAGCAGTAAGCCCGTCATGCCGATGACTCCATTCATCGGCGTGCGGATCTCATGGCTCATGGTCGCTAGAAACTCAGATTTGGCCATCGACGCTTCAAGCGCGAGATCGCGCGCGCCCTCGAGCGCCGCCTCGAACTGCTTGCGTTGATCTTCGGCCAGCTTGCGCTCGGAGATGTCCTCGCCCATGCCGATGATGTTCTTCGGGCGACCCTCGGCATCCCGCACCAGCGTCATCGCCAGGCGTACCCAGCGCACGCTGCCATTTTTGTGAATGAAGCGCTGCTCGATGGTGTAGTGGTCGTACTGACCGGCGGCCATGCCGCGGAACATCTCCCAGCCGGCGAGCGCGTCGTCCGGGTGCATGAGCTCGGCCAGAATCACCCGTCCCAGCATCTCCTCGCGATCGAAGCCCACGATCGAGGCCAGGGCCGCGTTGGCCGCAGTGCACCGACCGTCCATGGTCGCCACCGCGATCCCAAATGGGGACTCCTCGAAGATGGCCCGAAAGCCGGCTTCGCTTTCGCGCAGCGCTTGCTCCACCTTCTGGCGCTGCGCGACGAGGGCCTGATGGATCGCCTCCTGCTCGCCGAGGATATTTGCGCGGGCCTCCTCCGAGTAGCCGGAGGCCAGGCCGCCCAGGAGGCTGCTGAGTCGCGGACGCAAGCTGGCCGCCGCGTCTGGTGGCAGGCCGGCGACAAGCTCTTCACCGAGAAAGGCGATCGTGCGGCCCAGGACTTGAGATGAGGCATAGCCCAGGCGCGCGAACTCGACGCCGATGGATCGTGCCGCGCTGGCATCGAATGCCTCGCCTAGCAGCAGGTCGATGGCCTGGTTGACCATGACCAGCAGACGCTGGCGCAGCTCGCGCGAGCTCCACGGTACGTAGCCTTCGGTGGCCAGCGTGTTGCGCCAGGCCTGCGCGATGTCGGCGTCGCGGCCGCGGAGGACGGCACCGATTGCATCGGGATCGATCATGACTTGCGCGCGATAGCGCCGAACCCGCCGGAGACCTCCGGCCGATCCAACAGCAGGTCGGACCTGTCTTCGGGACGCCACAGCGGCACGTACACAAGACCTGGCTCGACGAACTGCATGCCGTCGAAAAACGGCTCGATCTCAGCGCGCGTCCGGATGCGGACCGGCTGCGACGTGGAGCGGTACAGCCGCACGAGCTGCTGGAAGACCTCGGGTGGCATGCGTTCGCCCGTACCATGCGAGAGTACGACGAAGCTGCCCGACGGGAGCGCGTCGCGCAGGCAGCGCACGACGTGCAGCGCCTGCTGGTCGTCGATCACGAAGTGCAGGACGAAGGCCAGGATCAGCGCCACGGGCTGGCCGCCGTCGAGCAGGTCGCGCACGGCGGGATGGGCAAGGATGATCTCGGGCTGGCGCAGGTCGCCTTCGATGATGGTCGTTTGTGGGTTGCCCTGGAGTAGCGCGGCGCTGTGGGCGACCGCGACCGGATCGACGTCGACGTACACCACGCGCGAGGCGGGATTGATCTGTAGGGCGATCTGGTGGACATTGCCAACCGTGGGGATTCCTGAGCCGATGTCGAGATACCGCTCGATGCCGTGTTCGGCCAGGTAGACCACCGCCCGACGCAGGAACCCGCGGTTGGTCTGCATGATGAGTGGGAATTCGGGGTAGATGGCGATGGCTTCCTCGGCGGCCTGGCGATCGATGGCCAGATTGTGATGGCCGCCGAGGTAGTAGTCGTACATGCGCGCGGCGCTGGGGATGCTCAGCTGTTCGTCGGTGAGGCCACCGCGGGGGAGGCCACCGCGTAAATCTGGGAGGTTGGGGTCCGGAGAGCGGTTGTTGGTGGACATTAGGGGTGAGTCCACGTCGCCAGCCGGCGCCCTGGCGCGTGCCTCACGATGATAGCGTGAGGACGCCAGTTGTTCACGCGCTTTAGCCAGCTTGTTGCCCTGTCGAGATCCGAGAACTCAGAAGGTTCCACCTACGGTGGAGCCCGTGACGGTGGCTGTTGCCTGGTGAGATCCGAAGGCTCAGGAGTGTCCACCTACGGTGGAGCCCTTCGCGGGTGACTGGTGCCTGCTGGGACTCGCAGGCTGAGACATGCCATCGACGGTGGAGTCCTTGACGGTGGCTGTTGCCTGGTGAGATCCGAGGGCTCGAGAGTGTCCACCTACGGTGGAGCCCTTCGCGGGTGACTGGTTGCCTGCTGGGACTCGCAGGCTGAGACATGCCATCGGCGGTGGAGCCCTTCACGGTGATGGTTCGACGCACCTCAGAAGTAGTGTCGACCAACCGGGGTGGTGCGACGGGTGGGCGGCTCGGGTCCAACCACCGTAGACCTCGAGAGGTCGGTGTTCGAACGTTGTCAGGTGTTGGACCAGGCCAGCACGGGCTGGCCTGTGGGGGCGTGACTGCCACCCGAGGGCTCGAGCGTTATGAGTACAGCGTCGGGCGGCGTGGAGAGGGCGGGGTCCTCGGCGACCAGTTGGGCGGCGCCATCGCCGTTCGTCGTAAAAGTGCCCAGTGACGTCCAGGTGTCTCCGTGCCGCGCCCAGGCTTGATACGTCTTGCCCGACGGCGGCGTCGGCAGAAACTC
>JAFAWJ010000361.1 GCA_019242065.1 Chloroflexota bacterium | reverse complement strand
CGCATCGCTGTCTCGGCCCTGTCGCAGACGGGCGGGCATGGCGACTCGGTGATGCCCAACGGCGCCAACATTCGACCGGTTTCAGAGTTGCCATACACGGTGGTCGATGGCGTGGACGGCGTGCGACGCGCGGCGCGCGAGGTGCTGCGCGCGGGTGCCGACCAGATCAAGGTGCATACCAGCGGCGGGGTGATGTCGCCAAACGACGAGCCCGGCGCCACTGGCTTTTCACCCGACGAGATCGCCGCGATCGTGTACGAGGCCAAAGCCGCCGGCAAGACCGTGATGGCCCACGCCCAGGCCACCCAGGGCATCAAGAATGCGGTCCTCGGCGGCATCAGCTCGATCGAGCACGGCATCTTCCTGGACGAGGAAGTCGTCGACGAGATGAAGCGCCGCGGGACGTGGTTCGTACCGACGCTGGTGGCCCCGTTGTGGGTGGTGCGGCGTGCCGAGAAGGACCCGTCGTCGGTGCCACCTTACGCCCTGCGCAAAGCGCGCGAGGTGATCGCCGCGCACCAGGCCAGCTTTCGACTGGCGGTCGAGCGCGGGGTGCGCATCGCGATGGGCACCGACACCGGCGTTGGCCCGCACGGTAGCAACGCCGAAGAGCTCGAGCGCATGGTTGAAGGCGGCATGACGCCGATGCAGGCTATCGTGGCGACGACGAAGTCGGCCGCTGAATGCGCGCGCATCGCCCACCTGACGGGCACCCTCGAAGCTGGCAAGCGCGCCGACGTGCTCGGCGTCGACGGCGACCCGCTGGCCGATATTCGGGTGCTGCAGCAGAAAGACAAGCTGGCGCTGATCGTGCGCGACGGGACACCCTTCAAGTCACTCGACAGCGCGCCCGCCCGCACAGCCCGATAATTGTTGACACGAACGTTTGTTCTACGATATCCTCCCTGACGTGAGCGGATCTAGTCCCCTCTCCGCTTTCAGCCCCGCCACACGGGAGTGGTTCGCGCACACCTTCGCCGCGCCCACCGCGGCCCAAGCCGAGGGCTGGGCGGCCATCGGCCGTGGAGAGCACACCCTGATCCTGGCTCCCACCGGTTCCGGCAAGACGCTGGCGGCCTTCCTGTGGTGTCTGGATCAACTGGCCACCCAGCCCAGCCCGTCCAATCCCAAGCAACGCTGTCGCGTGCTGTACGTCTCGCCGCTGAAGGCGCTGGCACACGACGTCGAGCGCAACCTGAAGGCGCCGCTGGTGGGCATCGGGCTGGCTGCGCAGCGGCTGGAGCTACCGCCGCCGACAATCGATGTGGCGATTCGCACCGGCGATACGTCGGCTGCTGATCGGCGCGACATTCAGCGCACCCCGCCGGACATCCTGATTACGACCCCGGAGTCGCTGTATCTGCTGCTCACTTCGCGCGCCGACGAAATTCTCAAATCCGTGCGCTGGGTCATCGTGGACGAGATCCACTCGGTGGCGGGCAGCAAGCGCGGCGCGCACCTGGCGCTGTCGCTGGAGCGGCTCGACCACGTCGCACACGAGCGGGTGCAGCGCATCGGCCTGTCGGCGACCCAGCGTCCGCTGGACGAGATCGGTCGCTTCCTGGGTGGCGTCGACCGTCCGGTCACGCTAGTGGACGTTGGCAAGCGCAAGGCGCTGGACCTGCAGGTCATCGTGCCGATCGAGGACATGGCCAATCCGGGTCTGGGAGCCGAGCCGGGCCCGCCACCAGGCGGATCGGTGCTCGGGGCGGAGCTGCGCTCCGAAGCACGTAACTCGGTGTGGCCGTCCATTTACCCGCGCCTTCTGGAGCTGATCCGCGCCAATCGCTCCACGCTGATCTTCGTCAACAGTCGGCGGCTGGCCGAACGGCTGGCGCAGCGTCTGAACGAGATGGCCGAGGCCGAATCAGAGGCGCCCGGCGGTCCGCCGCTGGTGCGCGCGCACCACGGGTCGATCTCGCGCGAGCAGCGCCTGGTGGTAGAGGAGATGCTCAAGGCCGGCACGCTGCGCGGTCTGGTGGCGACCAGCTCGCTGGAGCTGGGAATCGACATGGGCGCCATCGACCTGGTCATCCAGGTGGAAGCGCCGACGTCGGTTGCCAGCGGGCTGCAGCGCATCGGGCGCGCCGGACATTCGGTCGACGCGGTGAGCGCGGGCAAGATCTTCCCCAAGTACCGCGGCGATCTGCTGGAGGCGGCGGTGGTGGTGGGCCGCATGCTGGACGGGGCAATCGAGTCGACGCGGGTACCGCGCAACCCGCTAGACGTGCTCGCCCAGCAGATCGTCGCCATGTGCGCCCAGCACCCGTGGCCGGTGGACGAGCTGTACGCGGCATGTCGGCGGGCGTACAACTTCGCCGGTTTACCGCGCAGCCTGTTCGAGGGTGTGCTGGACATGCTCTCGGGCCACTACCCCTCGGACGAGTTCTCGAACCTGAAGGCGCGCCTGGTGTGGGATCGGGTGGCCGACACGGTGGTGGCGCGTGGCGACGCGCGCGTGGTGGCCGTCACCAGCGGCGGCACGATTCCCGAACGCGGACTGTACGGCGTGTTCCTGGGCGAGGGTGGCCCGCGGGTGGGCGAGCTCGACGAAGAGATGGTGTACGAGAGTCGCCCTGGAGAGACGTTCGTGCTGGGCGCCAGCACCTGGCGCATCGAGCACATCACGTCGCAGCAGGTCATCGTCTCGCCGGCGCCGGGTGAGCCGGGCAAGACGCCGTTCTGGCATGGCGATGCGGCCGGACGCCCGATCGAGCTTGGCCGGGCGCTCGGCGAATTCAGCCGCCGCATTGCCAGCCTGGACGAAGAGCGTGCGATCGCCACGCTGTCGGCCGAGCACAACCTGGACGACCTGGCCGCCCGCAATCTGGTCGCGTACCTGGCCGAGCAAAAGCAAACGACCGGTGTGGTGCCAAGCGATCGGGCGCTGGTGGTCGAGCGGTTCCGCGACGAACTGGGTGACTGGCGGGTGTGCGTACTTACCCCATTCGGCGGCCGCGTGCACGCGCCCTGGGCGCTGGCGATCGGCGCCGCCATCCGCGAGCGTCTGGGGGTTGACCTGTACGCCATCTGGACTGACGACGGGATCGCGCTACGGCTGCCCGAAGGTCTGGAGGAGACCGCCCTGGACGAGTTGCTGTTTCCGGATGCCGACCGCGTCGAGGACCTGGTCGTGCGCGAGCTGGGCGGCTCGGCCCTGTTCGCGTCGCACTTCCGCGAAAACGCCGCGCGGGCGCTGCTGCTGCCTCGGCGTCGCGGCGATGCGCGCACGCCGCTGTGGCAGATGCGCCAGCGCGCCTCCGACCTGATGGGTGTGGCCAGCCGCTACGGCTCGTTCCCCATCCTGCTGGAGACCTATCGCGAATGCCTGCAGGACGTCTTCGACGTGCCCGCGTTGCAGGATGTGCTGCGCGGCATTCAGCAGCGCCACATTCGGGTGACCTCGGTCGAAACGAGCGCGGCCTCGCCCTTTGCCCGCTCGCTGCTCTTCGACTACATCGCCGAGTTTATGTACGAAGGCGACGCGCCACTGGCCGAACGACGGGCGCAGGCACTCACCCTGGATCGTGAACGCCTGCGCGAGCTGCTGGGGCAGGAAGAACTGCGCGAGCTGCTGGACCCGAGTGCGGTCACCGACCTGGAGCTCGAGCTGCAGTCACTCGCCGAGCGACGCGTGCGCGGCCGCGACCAGCTGCACGACGCGCTGCGTCGCCTGGGAGACCTGAGCGCCGCTGAAGTTGCTGCCCGCTCGAGCGCTGGGGCTGAGTCCGCCGACTGGCTGGCGATGCTGGCGACCGAGCGTCGCGCCGTCGAGGTGCGCATTGCCGGTGAGGATCGCTGGATTGCCGTGGAGGATGTCGCCCGCTACCGCGACGCGCTGGGGGTTCAACCGCCGCGCGGCGTGCCCGACGTCTTCCTCGCCACGACGGTCGACGCACTAAACACGCTCCTGCTGCGCTGGGCGCGGACGCATGCCCCCTTCACCGCCCGCGAGCCGGCCGAGCGCTGGGGATTGCCGGCAGCGCTGGTCCACGACACGCTCCGCCGCATGGAGGCGGCCGGCAGCATTCTGGCTGGCGAGTTTCGGCCTGGCGGCGCCGAGCGCGAATGGTGCGACGCCGACGTCCTGCGTGCGTTGCGGCGGCGCTCGCTGGCACGTCTGCGGCGTGAAGTCGAGCCGGTACCGAGCGTGGCCCTGGCCCGCTTTCTACCCGCCTGGCACGCCGTCGGTAGCGAGGCGGGCTCGGTGGACCGCTTGCTCGACGTCGTCGCCCAGCTTGAAGGCGTTTTTCTACCGTGGTCGATTTACGAGCGAGACGTCTTGCCCGCGCGCGTGCGCGGTTATCAATCTCGCCTGTTGGACGAGCTGTGCGCCTCGGGTGAGCTGGTCTGGCTGGGGCGTGGCTCGATCGGGATTGACGATGGTCGAGTGGCCCTTTTCCGCCGCGAGCGTCTGCCGCTGCTGGCGCCAACGGCGCCCGAAGAACCACCCGGGGAGCCGATCCACGATCGGATCCGACAACATCTGGCCGAGCGCGGCGCGTCCTTCTTTCGCGAGTTGTTCGCTGCCGCGGGCGGGCTGACTGATGCCGCCGTCCTGGACGCCCTGTGGGACCTGGTCTGGTCAGGCGAGATCACCAACGACACGCTCACCCCGCTGCGTCTGCGCTTGCAGCGCCGCGCACGGTCACGGCGACCGATGCATCTCACCCGCAGCGGGCCACCCGAGGCCGCGGGGCGGTGGTCGTTGGTGACGGCGAGCGCCCCGATGACCGAGCGTTCGCACGCCCTGGCCCTGACCCTGCTCGAACGGCACGGTGTCGTCACGCGCGAATCGGTCTTGGGTGAAGGCGTGCCAGGCGGCTTTGCCGCGGTGTATCCCGTCCTGCGGGCGATGGAAGAAGCGGGCAAGATTCGGCGCGGCTACTTCGTCGAGGGCCTGGGTGCTGCCCAGTTCGCCATGCCTGGCGCGGTGGATCGCTTGCGTGCCGAGCGCACCCCGCCCGATAGCCCGACGGTGCACCTGCTGGCCGCGGCCGACCCGGCCAACCCGTACGGCGCCGCTCTGGCCTGGCCCAAGGGTCGCCGCTTGCAACGCGTGAGTGGCGCCTTCGTGGTGCTGGTCGACGGCGAACCGACGTTGTACCTCGAACGCGGTCGCAAAGGCCTGACGATCTTGCCTGGATTCGAAGGCGGTCTGGGCGCGCATGCGCTGGGCGCGCTGCGCCGCGTCGCGGAGAACTCGCCACGACGCGAGCTGGTGCTTGATCAGGTCGACGGCGAGCCAGCCCTCAACTCACCGCTGCGGCCGCTGCTCGAGCAAGCAGGCTTCGCCCGCGAGTACCTCGGACTGACCCTCCGCCTTCCGGCCCTAAGCCATCCTCAGGCGCGGAGTGCCTGAAGGTGACACGATCTTCCAGACGGCCGCCGCCTTGCGGCCATTGCTCGTCGGCCAGCACATCCTGCGTGCTCGCGCCCGAACGCCGGGTCCGCAGATCCAGCGCATCGTCGGCACGCGCGTCGTCTCCATCGATCCCATCGGCAAACACCTGCTCATCCGCTTCGACAACGGGCTCACCCTGCATACCCACTTGCGCATGGGCGGCACATGGCATCGCTATGCGCCAGGCGAGCGGTGGCGGATCGCCGACTGGCGCGCGAAAGTCGTGCTGGAGGTCGCCGAGCACGTCGTGGTGTGCTTCAACGCGCCCGTCGCCGAGCTTATGGACGAGCGCGCCGTTGCACGCCACCCGGCTCTTGCCGCACTTGGTCCCGATCTCTTGTCGCCTTCCTTCTCCCCCGACGACGCGTTTCGTCGACTGCGCTCGCGCGCCGACGCCGAGATCGCCGAAGCGCTGCTCGACCAGCGCGTCATGGCGGGCATTGGCAACGTCTTCAAGAGCGAGATCCTTTTCATCGAGTTGGTCAATCCGTGGACGCCGGTCGCCGCCCTCGCGGACGCCTGTCTCCACTCGATCATCGCGACCGCCCATCGTCTGTTACTCGACAACGCCACCCCAGGCCGGCCGCAGCGGGTGACGACCCGCGGGGATGCCAGTGTTCGCGGCAGCGCCTATGTCTACGGTCGCGCCAACGAGCCGTGCACACACTGCGGCACACCGGTCCGCGTCAAGCGCCAGGGAAGCTTGAACCGACCCACCTATTGGTGCCCGCGCTGCCAGCCGGCCAGCGAGCCCGCGCCTACATCCCCGACATCTCGAGAATCGCCGCGTACTGCTGATCGGTAAGCGGCACCACCGACAACCTGCCCATGCGCACCAGCGGACTGTCGGTGAACCGCGCATCACCCTTGAGCTCATCCAGACGGACCGGCCTCGGCAGGCGTTGGCCGGCGCGCACGTCGACCACGATCAGCTTGTCGTTGTTCAGCTTCGGATCGGGATAGGCAGTCCTCTCGACGGTGCCCAGTCCAACCGCCTGCCGCTCATTGCCGGTGTGGTAGATGACACAGATCTCGCCCCGCTGCGCCGACCGCAGGTTGCGCAGGGCCGTCTGGTTGGTCACGCCGTCCCACGGCTCGACCCCGCGCGCAACCAGGTCATCGAAGCTGAATTCGGTGGGCTCGGTTTTGAGCAGCCAGATCGTCACGTCGCCAGGATATCGCCCGACTTTCGCGCCGACTCAGCCAACCTTTTCCGGCGTCCACGACGGCGGATCGCTGGCAGGGAACGACTCCTGTGACTCTTCAGTTACACGGTCGCCCTGCGCGGTGTGGTCGCGACCACCGTGCAATGCCGCGGGGTGGCCGCCACTGGCAGTCGACGTGTCGCCGGAACTGGTCGACACGGCGATGCGGCGGGCCTGCGCGCCCTGGATCTTCGGCAGCCGTAACGACAGGATGCCGTGCTCGAGGTGTGCGCCGGCGTTGTCCGAGCTGACGGCGGATGGCAGGGTAATCGTGCGTTGGATCGTGCCCGACCGGTGCTCGCGCATCAGCCAGTTCTCGCCGCGACGCTCCTCGCTGGCCCGCACCTCGGCACGAATAGTCACGCGTTCACCTTGTACCGTCACCTCGACGTCATCGGGCTTGACACCCGGCACGGATGCACGCACTTCAAAGGCGTCGTCCCGTTCCAGCACGTCGACAGGGATCGAATCTGGCCTTAGTGTAGAAATGAGTTGTCCAGTACCGCTGATGCTTGACTGAAGCCAGCGATCCATAGCCTCTCGAATGGTCATCATGTCGCGGAAGGGGTCCCAGCGATCGATCGACACTTTTGAATGCCTCCGGATTAACGGCCGCCATGCAGCCTGATAGTGTCTAAGACTCTAACGCCGGTCCGAATCCTGCGTGGATTGCCGTTCCCGGCCGAGAGAGGTAAAAGCAAAGTAAACAAAATTCGGGAAATAGTAAGAATCGTGGGATTGAAGGAGAGGGTATGGACCTAGAAGGAGCCGCGCGTCGCCCCTATTCGCGAAGAGCATTCCTGCTTGGTGCGATGAGCGCAACTGCCGCGGGTGTTCTCGCGGCCTGTTCGCAGCCGGCAGCGGCACCGACATCGGCCCCCGCCGCGGCACCCACCACGGCCCCCGCCGCCGCGGCTTCGCCCGCCGCGGCCGTGAGCCCAGCGGCTTCGCCAGCCGCAGGCGCCTCGCCATCGGCGGCCCCGTCGGCTGCCCCAGCGGCGTCGCCCGCCCCCAGCCCGAGTGCAGCGGCCGCGGTTGCGTCGCCCTCGCCGGCGGCCAGCGGTCAGTTTTCGATCGCGAACCCCCCGCCGGTGCCGGCCGCCAACATCGCGTCGGCCAAGCCGTACTCGGGCGCGACCATCACCTATTACGGAGACGGCGTTGGGCAGGGCAACGACCTGGACAAGGCCGCCGCCACGCAATTCCAGAAGGACACCGGCATCACCGTCAACGTGGTCCCGAGGCCCCAGAGCTCCACGGACACCTTCTCGCAGTACCAACGCTTCTTCCAGGGCCAGTCGCCCGATCTCGACGTGCTGATGATCGACGTCATCTGGCCAGGCCAGCTGGCGAGCAATTTCGTCGACCTGGGACCAAAGCTTGGTGATGCCTCCCAGAACCATTACCCCGGCATCGTGGCCAATGACACCATCAATGGCACGCTGGTGGCCATGCCGTTCTTCTCAGACTTCGGCATCCTGTACTACCGCACCGACCTGCTGCAGAAATACAACTTCAGCGCCCCGCCCAAGACCTGGGACGAGCTCACGCAGCAGGCCACGACGATCATGAATGGTGAAAAGGGCAGCAATTCGACCTTCAACGGATTCGTGTTCCAGGGTGCTGCCTACGAAGGGCTGACCTGCGACGCGATCGAGTGGCTGTCGTCGTCGGGCGGTGGCACGATCGTCGAGAATGGTCAAGCGACGCTCAACAATCCGCAGGTCGTCCCAATTCTCAACACCGCCAAAGGCTGGGTTGGCACGATTGCTCCGCGCGGCGTCACCACCTACATGGAGGAGGACGCGCGCAATACGTTCCAGCAGGGCAACTCCGCATTCATGCGCAACTGGCCATACGCGTACGCCCTCGGCGCCGCGAATGACTCGCCGGTCAAAGGCAAGTTCGACGTGGCGCCGCTGCCGGCCGGATCGGGCCAACAACCCGTCGGCTGCATCGGAGGTTGGGCGTTGGCCGCGTCGAAGTATTCCAAGAATCCCGACGCATCCGTCGAGTTCATCCGCTATTTGACGAGCCCCGAGTTCCAGACGTTCCGCGGTGTGGTCGGCGGCTACGTGCCCACGATCCCGAGCGTGGCGGCCGACCCGAACGTGGTGCAAGCACAGCCGTACCTGACCAAAGTCGGCAATGTCACGCGTGTGGCACGACCATCGGCCGAGACCGGCGAGAACTACAACCAGGTGTCGACCTACTTCTTCCAGGGCGTCAACAACATCCTGAACGGCCAGGATGCGTCGTCAGTTGTGCCCACGATGCAGAATCAGATCTCGCGTTTAGTCAGCAGCTGACTCGAACGCTCCTTGGGTGGCGCGGCCGAGGTAAGCTGCGCCCCCAAGGAGAGGTCACTCACGTATGAGCGTTCAGGCTCCAGCACAGACCCAATCGGTACCGGTCGCGCTGCCGACGGTCCACAGTGAGCTCGTCCGGCGGCAGACGCGGCTCGCGTGGTGGTTGTTGTTGCCGTCGTTACTTGTCGTGGCGTTCGTTGCGCTGGTGCCGCTGGGTCAGACGATTCTGGCGAGCTTCACCAACGAGCGCCTGGCCAGCAATCGTCCCGTTCAGTTCGTCGGGCTGAAGAACTACGCCGACCTGCTGACCGATGACGCCTTCCGTCACGCCATCTTCGTCACGGTCGCGTTCACCGTCATCACCGTGGTCTTCGAGCTCATCCTCGGCATGGGCATTGCCCTGGTGGTCAACTCGAACTTCAAAGGCCGGGGTGCGATGCGTGCGACGATGCTGGTGCCGTGGGCCATCCCAACCGTGGTCTCCGCGCAGATGTGGCGCTTCATGTACCACGACGTGTACGGCGTGTTCAACGATCTGCTCGTCGTGCGCCTGCACTTGCTCGCGGCAAACGTGGCGTGGATCGCAGACCCTGCAACTTCACTCTTTGCGGTGGCGGCGATCGATATCTGGAAGACGACCCCGTTCATGGCGCTTCTGCTGCTGGCAGGTTTGCAAGTCATACCCACCGATATCTACGAAGCGGCTGACGTGGACGGCGCCAATCCTGTCCAGCAGTTCATTTCACTCACGCTGCCTTTGTTGCGTCCGGCGATCGTCGTGGCGCTCATCTTCCGAACACTCGACTCTTTGCGTGTGTTCGACGTGTTTTATGTCGTCTTCGGTAACCGCGCCGACACGCAAACCATGGCCATTTACGCGCAGCAGGCCATCGTGGCGTTTTCCGATATGGGCTACGGCAGCGCGATCAGCGTGGCGATCTTCGTGATCATCGGCATTTTCGTGGTGGCGTACGTGACCATCTTCAAGGTCGAGCAAGCATGACAAAAGCCCAGCGACACATCGTGAGCCGTGTCCTGTTCTACATATTGCTCGTGATTATTACGATCTACCTGGTCTTCCCCTTCTACTGGGCAATCAGGTCTTCGATCACGCCTGACAACCAGTTGTTTGCGACACCGGTCGCCTACTGGCCGAACGCGCCAACCCTGATCAACTACCAGTTGGTCCTGAGTAGTCCGAACTTCATCAAGGCATTGGGCAACTCGGCGGTCGTGGCGACGGTGGTGACGTTGCTCTCGCTGGTGATTGGCGTGCTTGCCGCGTATGCGATGGGCCGTTTCCGCTTTCGTGGGCGGTTACCAGTCATGTACCTGATTCTGGCCATGACGATGTTCCCGACGATCGCAGTGCTTCCGGCGTTGTTCGAACGGGTGAGCCAGTTCGGCCTCTACAACACCTTGTGGGCGCTGATCCTGACCTACTTGATCTTCACGCTGCCGTTTACGGTCTGGGTACTGACCAGCTTTTTCGAGCAGATGCCCAAAGACCTGGAGGAGGCTGCCTACGTCGACGGCTGCACTCCGTTCCAGACGCTGTACCTGGTCATGCTGCCGCTGATCTCGCCCGCACTGGTGACCACCGGGCTGCTGGCGTTCATCGCGGCCTGGAATGAGTTCCTGTTCGCCCTGTCGTTCATCCAGACGCCAGACCGCATGACCGTACCGCTCGCGCTGTTCAACTTTGCGACCAGCACCGCGGGCGGATTCGAGATCCCGTGGGGCCAGATTCAGGCGGCGACCGTATTGGTCACGATCCCGCTGATCATCCTGGTCCTGATTTTCCAGCGCCGCATCCTGGCGGGTCTGACGGCAGGCGCCGTCAAAGGCTGAGTCGCGCCCAGCAACGTCCTGTTCATTACCTGCCACGACCTGGGCCAACACCTGGGGTGTTACGGGCAGTCGACGGTCAGCTCGCCGGCCCTTGACGGGCTGGCGAGCAGCGG
>JAFAWJ010001112.1 GCA_019242065.1 Chloroflexota bacterium | reverse complement strand
GCGTCTCGTCCAGGCCCTCGCCGAGCGCCCAGCCCAGCTCCGGCTGGTACGCCTCGTCCCACCAGCCGTCTAGCTCGCTCAGGTGCAGCGCGCCGTTGAGCGTGGCCTTCATGCCGCTGGTACCGCTGGCTTCCTGAGGCCGTCGCGGGGTGTTCATCCACACGTCACTGCCCTGGACCAGGAAGCGGGCGATCTCGACGTCGTAATTGTCGAGGAAGACCAATCGGCCGCGGAAGCGTTCGTCGCGCGAGGCCTGGACGATGCGTTGGACCAGCAGTTTGCCCGGATCGTCGCGCGGATGGGCTTTGCCGGCGAAGACGATGACCAGCGGCCGCTGGCCGCCGTCCATGAGCCGGACGAGTCGTTCTGGATCGCTCAGGACCAGGCCGGCGCGCTTGTAGGTTGCGAAACGCCGCGCAAAGCCGAGCACCAGGACTTTGTCGGCAGTGACGTCCGCGTGGAGCCCACCGAGACCCTCGAAGCGCGACATGGCGTCGACGCGCTCGAGCAGTCGGGCTCGCTGGGCGGTGCGCGCCGCCCACAGGCTGGCCAAATCGACCTCAGCCATGTCTGTCCAGCTTGCGGGCCGGTCGGGATAGGTGCGCCAGCTGTGGCCGAGCTGCCGGTCGTACAGGGCGCCCATGTCGGGACCGACCCAGGTGGCGGTGTGCACGCCGTTGGTGATCGAATCCATCTCGGCGGCCGGCGGCGCATCTTGCAGCGACAGCCCAACGCCGCCCCACATCTCCTTGCTGACCGCGCCATGCAGCTGGCTGACGCCGTTGCGTCGAGCCGCGCTCCGCAGCGCGAGCACGGTCATGGAAAAGCGCTCCCAGGTGGCTTCGGGCTCGCGTCGGCCGTACAGCATGAACTCTTCGTGGCTCAGGCCAAGTTGCTGGCGATAGCCGTTGAAGTACGCCTCGATCAGGTCTGCCGGGAAGGCGTCGTGACCCGCGGCCACGGGCGTGTGAGTCGTGAAGGCCAGGTGCGGCGCAACCTGGAGCAGGGCCGAGTCGAACGTCGGCGCATCCGCGGCGACCAGTCGTTCGCGAGCGAGCTCGAGGCTGAGGAAGGCCGAGTGGCCCTCGTTCATGTGCAGGACCTCGGGCTGCGCGTCGACGGGCAGGACGGCGCGCAAGGCGCGAAGACCGCCGATGCCGAGAACGATCTCCTGGCGGATGCGCGTGTCCTGATCGCCACCGTACAGGTGGCCGGTGATCCAGCGATCGTCTTCGCGGTTGTCGGCGAGGTCGGTGTCGAGCAGGTACAGCGGGATGCGGCCGACCTGGGCGACCCAGACTCGCGCGCATACGTTGCGCCCCGGGAAGGGGACGACGATGAGGATGGGTGCGCCCTGCGCGTCGAGGACGGGGCGGACGGCGACAGAATCGGTGTCGAGCCGATCGTAGGCCTCGCGCTGATAGCCGGCCTCGTCGATAATCTGGCGGAAATAGCCGTAGCGATACAGCAGGCCGACGGCGACCAGCGGCAAGCCGAGGTCGCTGGCGGCTTTCAGGTGATCGCCGGCCAAAACGCCCAGGCCGCCCGAGTAGATCGGGAGGGTCTCGGTGATGGCGAACTCGGCGCAGAAGTAGGCAATGCGCGGGACGTCTTTGACGTGCGGGGCGCGGTGCAGGTAGTGCTCGAGGTCGGTGGACTGCTCGAGGATGCTCTCGGCGTGCTCGGCCAGGCGATCAGGATCGTCGGCGACGGCATGGAGCGCGGCGATGGGGTTATGGGTGCGCGCCCAGGCCTCAGGCGCCAGGCGCTGGAAGAGGTCCAGGGTAGGCGGATGCCATGACCAGCGCAGGTTGTACGCCAGTTGTTGCAGCAACGGGATGAGATCGTCTCGTTTCTTTCGTACCCGGGGTGCGCCCTCGGTCACCATACGCGACTCGACAAATTCAGCGATATTGGGCATATACGCTTCCCGCGCCACCTGTCCGCAGAGCTGCCATTCGATGCACGCATGATGATTTGGCGGTCTGGTTACGGGGGACTATGCGGATCGGTTCAGAAGAAGTTGTCGACCCGTGCCCCTTCCAGGCTGGGTGCGATTGGCTGGCGCTGAACCATTGATGTGAGAAGTCGCTATTCGAGGATGTTAACGCACCCGAGCAGGGCTCACCTGGGCACAGGCGCCGGGAGCCGACGTTGCGGCGGCAGCGGTCGCGTCGGATGACTGCGCCGACTGGCTGGCGCGCTTGCGCTCGATTTCGCGCTGGCGCTCAACCAGTACTTCGAGGGTCATGCCCTCAAGGATGCGGCGCATCGTTGCGGTTGCGAGGTGCCACGCGTCACGAATCGGGCACGTCAGGGGATCCAGATCGTTGCGCTCGGCGTCGTGCAGGCCCTCTTCGGGTGGCACGAACGGCCCTTCTAGGGCGGCGACGATGTCTGCCAGGCTGATCGCCGCCGGCGGGCGCGTCAGCGTGTAGCCGCCGCCCGGTCCGCGGTAGCTGCGCACGAGGGCGGCGCGGCGCAGCGCCAGCAGCAATTGTTCGAGGTATGGCTCGGGGATGCCCTGGCGCTGGGCGATCTCGGTGGCGTGCACGGGTTTTTCGCCGTACGACCGCGCGATTTCGACCATGGCGTGCGCGGCGTAGTCCGCGCGCTGAGAAAGCCGCATCAGTGATTGATCTCTGGCGGGATTCTAGTCGCGGCTGTCAAGCACGCGGTGGGCGGCGCGGCGGAGGCGATCGGCCAGGGCGCGGCCGAGGCCTGTCTCGGGGTCGGCGAGGTCGCGGACGTAGAGGACGTCCAGATTGGCGCGGTCGAGTGCGCGCATCGCGTCGAACAGACGGGCCGCCGATCGCGACGGGTCATCCCAGGTACCCACCTCGGCGGTGATGACCTCACGTGGAAACAGAGGGGTGTCCTCAGTCAGCGCGATCACCCCGATACGTTGGCCAGCCTGGAGTCCCAGGTGCACTTCATGCACGAGTCGAGCACCAGCGGCGTCGCCCGTGACCAGGATGAGTCGGGTCCGCGGCGAATAGTGGACGGCCAGCATGCCCGGCGCCGGCTGCGGACCAGCCCGCGCCGCGTCTGGCCGGGCAAGTGGCGCGCCCAGGATGGCTTCGACGGCTTCCGCGGGCAGGCCGCCTGGTCGCAGCAAGCGGCGAGGTATCGAGGTGAGATCGACGATGGTCGATTCGAGGCCGACCGAGGTCGGGCCACCGTCGACGACCGCGTCGATGCGTCCGTCGAGGTCGTCCAGGACGTGCTGGGCCGTCGTCGGGCTGGGCCGGCCGAACAGGTTGGCGCTGGGCGCCGCGATGGGCAGGCCACTCGTGCGTAGCAGCGCGTGCGCGACCGGATGGGACGGCACGCGCACGCCGACGGTGTCCAGGCCGGCGGTGACCTGCAGGGGGACCCCAGGTCGTCTGGGCAGGACGAGGGTCAACGGGCCGGGCCAGAACGCTTCGGCCAACTGCCAAGCGGTGGCGTCGGCAACGGCGACTCGATCGAGCTGGGCAGGATCGGCCAGATGGACGATGACCGGATCGTCGGCGGGCCGGCCTTTGGCGACGAAGATGCCGGCGACCGCTTCGGCGTCGAGGGCGTGGGCGCCGAGGCCATAGACGGTCTCGGTCGGAAAGCCGACGAGTCCACCCGCGCGCAAGAGTTCGGCGGCAGCCTCGAGGCCGACCGCGTCCGGAGCGAGCAGGCGGGTTGTCGTCCGCCGGCGGGTCATCACGAGGAATGATCACACGTCCGGCACCGCTCCTTCTGGGAGCGCGTCACATCGCCGCGGGGCGGGGGTCACAGTGCTCCGGCAGCCGCTCATTTCCAAGTGGATCGGGCAGCGCCGGCACCCGGCAAGCGACCATCGCGGTCCCTAGAATCCGTCCCCATCCAATGTCCAGCCCTGCCATCACGATGGTTGCCGCGGCCCCGCTTACCGAGGCGCCGGCACCTGAAGCGACCCAGCTCTGGCAACGCGTCCTGTCCCGTCTGCAGGTGCACGCCGAGCAAGCTCATTTCGATACCTACCTGCGCGGGACGCGTGGTGTCGCCTATGACCCAGGCGCCAGCGTCATTCGGGTGGCCGTCGCTAACCCGTTCCACGTGCCCTGGCTGGAGGGCAAGCTCAGCTCGAGCATCCACACCGTCGTCGCCGAGCTGGTCGGCGCGCCGGTCCGCGTCGAGTTCTGTCCTGGCCAGGAGCCGAAACCGATCCTCGAACCACGCCTGCCGCGCATGCGCGCCGCGCCGCTGCTGGCCCAGCTCGAACACCTCACCCCGCGCGTCGAGCCCAAGGCTGCTTCGGCCGCGGGCTCGCCCTTGAACGCGCGCTATACGTTCGACTCTTTCGTCGTCGGCCAGTCCAACCGACTCGCTCACGCCGCGTCACTGGCCGTCGTCGATCACCCTGGCAACGCCTACAACCCGCTATTTCTGTATGGCGGGGTGGGGCTCGGCAAGACCCACTTGCTGCACGCCATCGGTCACGCGGCGAGCGCGCGCGGCAACGACGTGATCTACGTCTCGTCCGAGACGTTCACCAACGAGCTGATCGAGTCGATCCGCCAGCACCGCACCGACGATTTCCGTCTGAAGTACCGCAACGCCCGCGTGCTGCTGATCGACGACGTGCAGTTCATCGCGGGCAAGGAACGCACCGAGGAGGAGTTCTTCCACACCTTCAACGCGATTCACGAGGCGGGCGGCCAGATCGTGCTGTCCAGCGACCGCTCGCCACGGGCGATGACCATCCTCGAAGATCGTCTGCGCTCGCGTTTCGAATGGGGGCTGACCGCCGACGTCCAGGCGCCTGATTATGAAACGCGGATTGCCATCCTGCGGTCCAAGGTCAGCGGGTCGGCTCTCGGCTCAGTGCCGCCCGATGTGCTCGACTTTATTGCCCAGAAGGTGCAGAGCAACATCCGTGAGCTCGAGGGCAGTTTGAATCGGCTGCTGGCGCACGCGCGGCACATGCAGCAGCCGGTGACTGTCGAGCTGGCGGCCCGCGCATTGCGCGATCTGGTGGCGCCTGGGCCGTCGGGCGGCAGCGTGACGCCGTCGGCGATTTTGCTGGCCGTCGGGCGGTTTTATGGCGTCAACGCCGACGACCTGAAGGGCAAATCGCGCCACAAGCAGATTGTCGAGCCGCGGCAGATGGCGATGTTCCTGCTGCGTGAGGACGCGCATCTGTCGTCGCCGGACATCGGGCGACTGTTGAACCGTGATCACACGACGGTGCTGCACGCGCTCAAGCAGGTCGTGGCCGACATTGCCAGGGATGGGCCGAGTCGCGCCGCGGTGCGCGGCATTCGTGACGTGCTCCACGGCGCCGCGCCTGGGGATTAGCCTGGGGATAAGTCCGCGCCGGCCTGGGGATAAGTCTCGGGCTGGCGCCCGATGACGAGCGTTTCGAGTATCGGTGTTCGGTCTGTGGGGAACCGCCCCCGCGCGTCGATACGGGTTCTCAACCATTTCCAAGCCGTGGCGCCGAGGCTTGTCAGCATAATTTGCTTCGCCCATGGCACTCCTCGCACTGCTGCTCATCCCTTTACTGCCCTTCGCCGTGCTCGGCTACGCCGTCCTCGGCGAGCCGTACCGGCCGGTTTTCAAGCGTCACCGCCTGCCGCTGCCGGCGTCCTGGCCGTCGCACATCTCGATCCTGCACATCAGCGACCTGCACGTCCGCCGTGGCGACCAGCGGCTGCTGCGCGTGCAGCGCGATGCTCTTCAGCAGCTTGCGCCTGACTTGCTGTGCGTCACGGGCGACGTGTGCGAAAAGGTCCAGGACATCCCGCTGCTGGTCGACATCCTGCGGCAGGTCAAACCCCGCCTGGGGACGTTCGTGATTCTGGGCAACCATGAGCACAATGCCGAGGCGCCAGGTCGTATCCGCGAACAGCACCGTCGCGGCGTCTGGCGGATCGTCGGCGCCATCATGAGTCTCCTTGGCCCGAGGGTCAAAAGCGATGGCGAGCACGAGGCGCATGCAATGGTCGATGCGCTGCGCGCGGCGGGCATCACCGTCCTCCATAACGAGGGCGTCCGCGTCCGTCAGTTCGACCAGAGCCTGTGGGTGGCCGGCTGCGATTCGGCCTGGGCAGGCCACGCGGACATGGCCACCGCGATGCGCGGCCGGCGACCGGGTGAGGCGTGTCTGGCCCTGATCCACGAACCCGACCTGGCATTCGAGGCCGAGGCCCTGGGCGCGGACCTGATCCTGGCCGGCCATACCCATGGGGGCCAGGTCAAGCTGCCGGTCATCGGCGCGCCGTACACGCTGCGCGTCGACCCGCGCATTGGCATCGCGTCGGGATTCCAGCGGCTGGAGGCCGCCTTGCTGCACATCACCGCGGGCCTCGGGCACACCATCCCGCTGCGCTTCGGGTGTCCGCCGGAGGTGGTGTGGATGGACTGTCAGCCCGAGGCCCCCGGGTCCGTAGAGGCGGTCGAAGTTGCGGCCTGATCAGGTCCGCACACTTATACTTCAAGGTCGTGTCCGAGACCGCCGCCCCCTCGAGTATTCGCGTGCACGTCCGTCTCTTTGCGGCCTACCGTGAGTCGGCTGGCACCAACAGGTTGGACACCTCGGTTCCCTCGGGGGCGACCGTGAGTCAACTCCTGCAGTCGCTCGCGATCGAGGTGCCCGCGCTCGAGCGCACCCGCGGCCTCGTCGCCGTGAACCACACCTACGCGCAGCCCGATACGCTCCTGCACGATGGCGACGAGGTGGCGCTCATTCCGCCCGTCAGCGGCGGGCGCTGAGGGCGACATGTTCAAGATCGTCGACGGCCCTATTGACGACATGGCCCTCGAAGACGAGGTGCGCACCGATGCCGACGGTGCGGTGATCGTCTTCCGCGGTGTGGCGCGGCGGCATTCGCGCGGCCGTGACGTGGTCCACCTGGAGTACGAGGCCTATCCAGAGATGGCCGAAAAAGTGATGGCCCAGATCGCCGACGAGATGAAGAGCCGTTGGCCGATCAGTCAGGTCGCGATCGTCCACCGTACGGGCGTGCTCGAGATCGGTCAGGCGTCGGTGATGATCGCCGTGGCGGCGCCGCATCGCGGTGAGGCGTTCGAGGCC
>JAFAWJ010001178.1 GCA_019242065.1 Chloroflexota bacterium | reverse complement strand
ACGGTGGCGATGTGCTCGATGTCCTCGTGGCCCTTGAGCTCGGTAGAGGCCTTCTTGATCTCGTCGACGACCGCGGCGGTACCGCGATCGATGCCGCGCTTCATCAGCATCGGGTTGGCACCCGCGGCCAGGTTGCGGAGACCTTCGGTCACGATGGCCTGGGCGATGACGGTCGAGGTGGTCGTCCCATCGCCGGCGACGTCGTTGGTCTTGGTGGCCGCCTGCTTGAGCATCTGGGCGCCCATGTTCTGGAAGTGGTTGTCGAGCTCGATCTCTTTGGCGACGGTCACACCGTCGTGGGTGACGGTGGGCGCACCCCACTTCTTATCGATGGCGACGTTGCGGCCGCGCGGCCCAAGCGTCACTTTGACGGCGTTCGCCAGCGCGTCGATGCCAGACTTGAGCTGCCGGCGCGCCTCGGCGTCGAAAACAAGATCCTTCGCGGGCATGTGTCCTCCTTGGTGGGCTACTTGCTTCCGTTGGTGAGAATCGCCAGCAGGTCGGGCTCGCGAATGACGAGGTAATCCTCGCCGTCGAGCTTGACCTCAGTTCCGGCGTACTTGGCGAACAACACCGTGTCGCCATCCTTGACGTCCATTTCGACGCGCTTGCCATTGTCGAGTACGCGGCCGGGGCCGACCGCCAGCACGGAGCCCTCCTGCGGCTTCTCGCCCGCCGTGTCCGGCAGCACGATCCCGCTGCGGGTCATCTCCTCTTTGGCTTTGGGCTTGACGATCACCCGATCGCCCAGTGGCTTGAGACTCGTCGCCATCGAAACAGTCCTCTCCCTTGCGTCCATATGACTGGAAAAAAGCGCTACGACCCGAAAGGCTGCCGAACCCCGCGTTAGAGATGTGTAGGCGCGCGTGTTAGAGGAGCGTTAGAAAAGTTGGCCGCCGACAAATGGTCGCGACCCTGTAGCCTCACACGTATCTATGTCCATACTGGCTGTCGGCTCCGTCGCTTTTGACACCATCAAGACGCCCTTCGGCGAGGTCACCGACATCGTCGGCGGTTCGTTGACGTACTTTGCCCTCTCGGCCTCCTTTTTCACCGACGTCAACCTGGTCGCCGTGGTCGGCGAGGACTTCGGCGAGGAACAGCTCAAGGTCTTCCGCGGCCGGCCCATCGACTTGCAAGGCGTGGCTCGCGCGAAGGGCAAGACCTTCCGCTGGGGCGGCGAATACAGCGTCAACCTGAACAGTCGCGACACGCTGTTTACCGAGCTCAACGTGTTCGAAGGCTTCCAACCGGATCTGCCCGAGGCCTACAAACAGGCCGACGTCGTCTTTCTGGGCAACATGCACCCGAACCTGCAGCAGAGCGTGCTCGACCAGGTCACGAGCAAGCGCGTCGTGGGTATGGACTCGATGAACCTGTGGATCGAGATCACGCCCAACGAGCTGCGCACCGTCCTGGGCCGCGTGGACATCGTCAAGATCGACGACTCCGAGGTGCGTGACCTCGCGGGTATCTACAACCTGCGCAAGGCTGCCGCCGCCGTTCAGGGCCTCGGGCCGCAGACGCTGATCGCCACGCGCGGCTCGCATGGCGCCATGCTGTTCAGCGAAAACGGCATCTTCGCGGCGCCGGCGTATCCGCTCGAGGACGAGGCCGACCCGACCGGCGCCGGTGATTGTTTTGCCGGTGGCTTCTTCGGCTACCTGGCCCAGGCCAAGACGATCGACGACGCCACGCTGCGGCGGGCGATGATCTTCGGCAGCGTGATGGGCTCGTTCTGTGTCGAGGACTTCGGGACGCATCGCATCGAGCGACTCACCCGCGAAGAGATCAACGAGCGCTATCGCGCCCTGAAAAAGCTGACTGACTTCGAAGATCTTTAGGACTCCTGTAGGGTCACGTCCCGTGGGGTCATGTCATCCCGAAGGGGAGTGAAGGATCGGTACTCGGCTGGCCACAATATAGACATGTCAGGCATTCAGCGCATCGGCAATGTCTTCTATCGCGCCCCGGACATGGACGCCGCCGTCCACTTTTACGTGGATGTCCTCGGCTTCGCCCTCAAGTTCCGCGACGCTGATCACTGGGCCGCCTTCGACGTCGCGGGCATGACCCTGGCGATCGAGGGCGGCGCCGCCTGCGGCAACGGCGGCGCCACGGTCAGCCTGCGCGTCGAAGGCCTCGCCGAGACCATCGACCAACTCCGCACGCGCGGCGCTAGCGTGAGCGACCTCGAGAGCGGCCCCCACGAGCGCCGCGCGACGCTCACCGACCCCGCCGGCAACACACTCGTCCTCTACGAACCAGCCTGAGCACGCTCTTTCTCTGCGAACGCGCCTGGGGGGAGCATCAACGGTCGCTTCTCCCCCGGAGGGACCTGCGGGTTTGCGATCTGGCGCGAGCGGCCAGCGATGCGCCGTTTTCCGTAGAGCGGCCGCGGCGCAGCCTCAGGTGCTAATGTATGACATTAACAGGAGGTTCCAGCGATGGCCAAGATCGTGCTCGGCATCGGAACGTCGCACACCCCGCTGCTCGCGCTGCCACCCGAAATGTGGCCGCAGTACGCCCGGAACGACGAGCGCAATCCCGAGCTCTCATTTCCACCCAACGGCTACGTCATGCCCTGGGCCCAGGCCGCCGAGGAGTTGCAGGCGGAGGGCAAGTCCCGCTACGCGGGCTCCGAACCCTTCGCCGACCAGGCGGCCCGCTTCAAGACTGCCCTCGACACCCTGGCGACGACCCTCCAGGACGCCGAGCCGGACATCACCGTCATCATCAGCGACGACCAGGACGAGTGGTTCTACGAGCACAACATGCCGCGCTTCGCCGTCTACTGGGGCGACAGCGTGCAGTTGATTCCCCGTGCGGTCGCCGCCGATGCGCCCGACATGGCGCGGCGGATTGCCCAGGGCTACGGCGACGTGCCCCTCGAGGTGCCCGTCGCCAGTCGCTTCGGACGCCACCTGGTCGAATACCTGTGCGATCACGAGTTCGACCCGGCGCATATCACGCACACCCAGCAGCCGTACGGCGGCAAGGTCGCCCGACGCTATCCGACGCCCGACGGCGAGCTGAACTCGGTCCGCGACACGAAGATGCGTGACCAGGGCCTGCCGCATGGCTTCGCGTTCATCGTCAAGCGCTTGTTCGACAACCAGCCGCGGCCGATCCTGCCCGTGTTCCAGAACACGTGCTACCCGCCGAACACACCGTCAGCCAAACGCTCGTATCAGTTTGGCCAGGCGATCGGCGAGGCCATCCGGTCGTGGGACGAGCCGGCTCGTGTGGCAGTGGTTGCCTCTGGTGGTCTGAGCCACTTCGTGGTCGACGAGGACCAGGACCGCAAGCTCCTGGGTGGTCTCGCCAGCAAAGATGCCAGGGTGCTCACCAGCATTCCCAGGTCGGGCCTCTATTCGGCCACGTCGGAGTCGCTGAACTGGATTGCCGTCGGCGGCGCGATGGAAAAAGAGTCGCTGCAGTTCGACCTGGTGGACTACGTGCCGGTGTATCGCACCCAGGCGAACACGGGTGGCGGTTGGGCTTTCGGCCGCTGGCAATAGCTGGCAATAAAGGAATCGCATGCTCAAACCTGAACAGAACCAGGCACTCATGGAAGTTGGCGCCGGCACACTCATGGGTGAGCTTCTACGCCGCTACTGGACTCCATTTGCCGCCGCGGCCGAGCTGGACAAGAACCCCGTCAAATCTGTCCGACTGATGGGCGAAGATCTGGTCCTTTACAAGGATCTGAGCGGGACCTACGGGCTTGTCGACAAGCACTGCCCCCACAGGCGCGCAGACATGTCCTACGGCTGGGTGGAGGACTGCGGACTCCGCTGCAATTACCACGGCTGGAAATACGACGAAACTGGCGCGTGCATCGACCAGCCCTTCGAGGAGATCGCTCATCCGGATGCGCGCTT
>JAFAWJ010001123.1 GCA_019242065.1 Chloroflexota bacterium | reverse complement strand
GCCGCCTTGGCCGCTCTCGCCACGCATACCAGCACGCTGCGATTCAGTCCGCCGTGGCGAATGCGGGGTTCTGGCGGCCAGACCCGCTGGTAGTTCCTGACGGCTGACCAGATCTCTGGGGGCGGGGTCGAGGCGTTCGCCGCGTATCGCTGCATCAGATACGATCTACGCGGCTGGGGGCGTTCGCAAGCCCCCGCCCTGCCTGCCGACGATTCGGGCTTGATGAGCGATGACCTGCCATCGCTTGCCGACTCATTGCAACTCGGGCGCTTGAATGTAGTCGGCGCAGCGTACGGGGGGTTCGGCGCTCGACTTTGCCCTACGCTTCCCCAGCCGCTTGCTGAGCTTGGTGCTCATGAGATCCTCACACGCAAAGACCGATGTAACTCGTTATCGACTTAGATATGCTTCGTGATTCGGTCGCCGACGAAGTACTTGCGGCTCTGGCAATGGTGACGCGCACCGAGGAGGTGCGTGACGCGCTCGACGTAAAGTTGTTCGACGTGCACCTGCTGGACTCGCTGGGCGTCGTCGAGCTCCTGGTTCGGCTATCGGATCGTCTCGGAATCGAGCTGGCACCATCGGAATTCGATCGTGAGCAATGGGCCACGCCGCGCAAGATCATTGCGTCGATCGAAGATCGTCTTGCTGGATAGCCAATGGCTACACGGCATCTCACGGCTGCCGCGATCGCGATCGGGCTCATCGCTGCTGCTGTGGTGGGCCTGCGCGGGTATCTGTACTGGCTCGAGGCCAGAGACATCCACAGTGTCGCGCCGACACTCTTCGATCTGAAAAATCAAGGAACCGAACTCCAGGCGGCGGCTTTTCGGCAATCAGACCTGCTCGTCATCTACGGCAGCTCTGAGTTGGAGGGTGCCAATCCGTACCACGCCAGCAACGTGTTCGAGGCCTATCCAACGGGCTTTACGATCTTTCCGGTCGGTCGTGGCGAGACGACCACCCTTATCATGCTCCAGGACCTTGCCAGTGTCGGCTCTGAGCTAGATGGCAAGAAGGTGGTCGTGTCAGTTTCTCCGCCCTGGTTTTTCCTCCACGATCGCACGCCGAATTTCTACGCGACAAATTACTCCGCAATCCACCTGAGCGCGCTGGTGTTCAGTACCGATCTCAGCTACGAGACGAAGCAGCTCGCGGTGCGTCAGCTCGTGCAATCGCCGACGTTGTTCACGGACGATCCGCTGGTGGATTTCGCCGCTCAGAAACTCACGCAGGATGATGCTCTCAGCCGCAGCGAGTACATGGCGGTGTTGCCGCTCGGGAAATTGCACAACCTCCTTCAGTCTCTCCAGGATGACTGGGCGACGCTTGAGTACCTGTCAGCTCGGGCGCCGGCGGATCCCCGACAACGGCTGCCCGCGGGCATCGACTGGCAGCAATTGACGCATCAGGCGCTGGTGGAGCAGCAGGCCGCCTCCAGCAACAACGACCTGGGGTTCGACAACACCATCTGGTCTACGAAATACGCGAAGCTGGTGGCCCAGCGCACGGACCAGCACACCGACGCCTGGTTTGTCGACAATCTGCAGCACACGGCTGAGTACACTGATCTCGACATTCTGCTGCGCGGACTGACCGAGATGGGCGCGCAGCCGCTGTTGCTCAGCCAACCGATTCCAGGTAAGTACTACGACACGATTGGCATCTCGGCGCAGGCGAGAGCCGAGTATTACACCCGGTTGCGACAAATCGCGAGCACCTACAACGTTCCCGAGGTGGACTTTCAGGACCATGACTCCGACATCTATTTCGTCACCGACCCCAACTCGCATCTCAGTCGTGAAGGCTGGGTCTATTATGATCGAGCGCTACAAGCCTTTTACGACGGCAGTCTTCCGGAGTTGGCCCGTACGGAATGGCGCGCTGGTGCTGTATTACCTGGGGATTTTGCTGGCGCTGCTGTGGCTGTACAGCAGTAACGGCGGCAGATTCACAGCGCCACCGTTCGTGTACCAGGGCTTCTAGCAGCGCCGTCCGTTCGGCAGGGTTCCCCATGCATCTGCTGGATCAGATCCACACCTGGGCGCGCACACAGCCGAATCTCGTTGCGCACATCAGTGACGGGCGGAGCGTGACATATGCGGAACTCGCGGACGGCACGGCGGCCTGTGCGCGTCTGATCTGGCGCGAGCTTCGCGACGACCGATCGCCCGTCGTGGTGCTCGGCCACAAAGAGCCGGAAATGCTTATGGGGTTCCTGGGTAGCGTCACCGCGGGACACCCCTACGTGCCGCTCGACCGTGTGCTGCCAGCGCAGCGAATCCAGCAGATCATTGCTGCTTGCGGCTCGAGGCTTCTGCTCACGCCGGAGCGCATCCGTGAGGCCCTCGGCGGCGATTCCGAGTCAGTTCCGGTCGATGCTCGCGTCGGAACGCATGACGCGTTTTACATCATGTTTACCTCCGGCAGCACGGGCGAGCCGAAGGGTGTCACGATCACGCTCGAGAATCTCAGCAGTTTTCTGGACTGGATGCACTCCGAGCATTCGTTTGAGCCCGGGTGTGAACGCTTCCTGAACCAGGCGCCATTTAGCTTCGACCTGTCGGTGATGGACACGTATCTCGGCCTGAGTAGTGGCGGCACCGTGTTCAGCCTGTCCAGCGGCGACCTCGCGGCACCCGCGCGCCTGTTCGAGGCGCTTTCGAACTCGGGTATCACGACGTGGGTTTCGACGCCGTCGTTCGTGATGCTGTGCCTGGCCGAGCCGAACTTCGGGGCGAGCATGCTGCCGAAGCTCCGCCGGTTTCTCTTCTGTGGAGAAACGCTTCCGAAGTCTGTCGCGGCACGCTTGTTGGAGCGATTTCCCGCTGCGAGCGTGTGGAACACGTACGGACCGACCGAAGCGACGGTGGCGACGACCTCGGTGCGACTCGACGCAGCGATGCTGGTGCGTTACTCGACGGTCCCTGTCGGAGCGCCGCGCCCGGGCAGCAAGATCCTGATCAGCGCCGGCGAGATTGTTATCGTCGGGCCGAACGTGAGCCCCGGCTACTTCCATCAGCCCGAGCTCACCCGGTCACACTTCTTCGAAGTAGATGGAGCGCGCGCCTATCGGACCGGCGACCTTGGCCACTTGGAGGACGGCCTGCTGTTTTTCGATGGACGAGTCGATAACCAGCTCAAGCTGCACGGCTATCGCATCGAACTCGGAGACGTGGAGGCGAACCTGCGCAAGCTGCCCTCTGTCCAGGACGCGGTGGTGCTTCCGCTAGACGACAACGGACGGGTGACAGCGCTGGCGGCATTCGTGCTGGGGGACCGTCCCACGTCAGAGACCGAGTTCCAGGCAGCCATCCGCCTTCGCTCGCAGCTTGCGGAGTGGTTGCCCGTGTACATGATCCCGCGAGTCCTGCGCATCGTCGATCGCTGGCCCCTCACGCCGAACGGCAAAGTGGACCGACGCGCGCTCGCGAGCCGGCTGACATGACTCCGTTCGCGGATTTCGGTTACTGGGGCCTGCTGCTGTATCCAGCGCTGCCCACCTTTCTCCTGGCCTGGGGCCGTCGACTGCGACAGCTGTGGATCATCCTCGCCAGCCTGGGCATGCTGGCGGTCCAGTACTCGGCGGAGAGGTCGTTCGGCACCACCCTCGTGATCCGAGAGATCTGGCTCGTCCTCGGCGTGGCGGTCGCGCAATACGCGCTCGCCGTGGCGTTTCTGGTGCTGCGCCAGCGCGGCGCGGCAGCCTGGGTGTTCTGGCTTGCACTTGCGCTCGCGCTTGGCCCGCTCGTGGCGGCACGCGTGCTGCCCGCTCTAGCCCCAGCGTATGCGGTGGGGTTTCTGGGTCTTTCGTACCTGACGTTCCGCTGCCTGGACGTCATCTTCGGTATCCAGGACCGCCTGATCGTCGACCTCCCGACGTCGACGTATCTCAGCTACGTGTTGTTTTTCCCGACGATTTCTGCCGGGCCGATTGATCGGTACCGGCGCTATGTCAGGGACTGGTCTCACTCACGCAGCAGGCAGGAGTTTGTCGCCGACCTGGATGGTGCGATCCACCGGATATTCACAGGCTTTCTCTACAAGTTTGTGCTGGCCGAGCTGATTCGGCGCTACTGGCTGGAGCCGGCCGCAACTTTGCCGGGCGTGCTCGGGCTGATCGACTATATGTATGCGTATAGCCTGTATCTGTTCTTCGACTTCGCGGGGTACAGCGCATTCGCGATTGGCGTGAGCTATGGGTTTGGCATCCACACCCCGGAGAACTTTCGCCGACCCTTTCTCGCGGGTGACATCCGCGAGTTCTGGAATCGCTGGAACATCACCCTGTCCTGGTGGTTTCGCGATCACGTCTACATGCGTTTCGTGATGGCCGCGACCAGGCGACGCTGGTTCGACAATCGGTATGTCGCGTCGTATATCGGCTTTGGGCTGTCGATGGGGCTGATGGGGTTGTGGCACGGATTCGCGATGCAGTACCTGGTGTATGGCGTGTATCACGCGGTGCTGCTCATCGGGCACGATTTGTTCTCGCGTTGGAATGCGAGGCACCAGGTCTGGCAGGGCAGCTTGCTGTGGCGTGGCGCCCGCGTTCTCATCACGTCACAGTGCGTGTGCTTCGGGTTCCTGATTTTCTCAGGTCGCCTCTTCTAGTCCGGATTTTCACGCAATCTACACACCAGCCGCCAATCACTGGGCCCTGCGCCGGAGTGTGGGCTCTACCATCCACGTGTGCGGCGGAACCAGGCGCTTATCCTTGGCGCTGGCGTGGTTGCCGCCGTGGCCCTCTTGGGGCTCCTCGTTACGAATCTGGCGCCACACGTGAGAGCACGCCTCCATCCGGGCTGGTTCGAAGGCCCGCATCTCACGCTTCAACCCGTGGTTACTGGTCTGAAACAGCCGACATACGTGGCAGGCACTCCGGATGGCAAGCGATTTTTGTTCGTGCTCGAACGTCAGGGGTATGTGCGTCTGGTCGATCCGAGCGGCCATCTCCAGCCTACGCCACTCCTGGATCTGACGAGCGCCGTCAGCATGCGTGGCGACGAGCAGGGCCTGCTGGGTCTGGCATTCGATCCGTCATTCACCACAAACGGGTACGTGTATATCAGTTACACGGCCGACGACTCGTCGTATCAGCTCGAACGCTACACCGTGGCCCGCGACAGTTCGTATCAGATCGATCCGTCCAGCGCCTTCAGCGTGCTGGCCGCACCGAAGCAAAGTCCGTATCACAACGGTGGCATGCTCGCGTTCGGCCCCGACGGCTTCCTGTACGTGGGATTGGGTGACGACAATAATTCGGACAATCCTCAGACGTTGGGCACCCTGTTCGGGAAGATCCTGCGACTCGATGTCAGCGGCCCGCCAACGGTGCAGGGATACGCGATCCCACCCAGCAATCCGTTTGCGGACACGCCCGGCGCGCGCGGCGAAATCTGGGCGTACGGACTGCGGAATCCGTGGCGGTTTAGCTTCGATCGTGCCACGGGCGACCTGTGGATTGGCGACGTGGGCGAAGCGACCTGGGAACGCA
>JAFAWJ010000953.1 GCA_019242065.1 Chloroflexota bacterium | reverse complement strand
GGCCAGCACGACGGTCGAAGACGTCAAGTCCCGCTCCAGCGATGCGTTTGCTCTGCAGGGCACGCACCAGGGCCGCCTCGTCCAGCTCGCACAACACGACGTCGTGGCATGCCAATACCCGGGCAATTCCAACAACGCAGGTTCCGTGGCGTCCGAACCCCACGAAGCACCGCTGCATCAAGTGCTTGAATCCGTGCAACGTGGCGGGATCGCCGAACGGCTCAGTAAAAATCCACACCTCCTCCACTTCCGGGCGCGTCCGCAGCCGCCGGACCGCCTCCGAGTCGGCGAAGACGTGGTGGATGTCGTGAGCACAGCGACACGCATGCCCGCACGATAACGCCCATTGGCCCGGTGTGGCGTCTATCGTGGGGTCATGACCACCGAAGCCGAGCTCCGCCAGCAGCTCGCCGACGTCTGCCGCGTCCTCTTTCGCCTCCACCTGGTCGACTATATGGGCCACCCCAGCGCTCGGCTGCCAGGTACGAACCAGGTGTTGATCAAGCCGCGCCACTCACTCCACATCCGCGCCCAGGACCAGATTCGACCGGCCGACATGGCACTCGTCGACCTGGACGGACAACACCTCGACGGCGAGCATGCGCCGCCAGGCGAGCGCTTCATCCACACTGCCATCTACCGCGCGCGGCCCGACGTGCAGGCGGTGGTCCACACGCACCAGCCGATGGCGACGGTCATGAGCATCGCCGAATTACCCATTCTGCCAGTGCTGCACGTGGAGGGTGAGCTGGTGGAGCAACCGCTGCCGATGTGGCCGCACGCGATGCTGGTGACCACCGACGCACTCGGCAATGAGCTGGCAGCCGCGCTCGGTTCGCACCGCGCCGTGCTGCTGCAGGGCCACGGCGTCGCATCGGTCGCGGCGACTCCGGCCGAAGCGGCGCTGCACGCCATCCACCTGGAGCACCTTGCCGAGGCCAACTGGCGGGTGCGCGCGATCGGTCGCGAGCCGCACGTGATTCCCGCGCAGGAGCTGGCCCAGCGCGCCGCCACCGGCGTCGGCTGGGAGGTGCGCTGGGCGTACTACCGCCAGTTGGCCGGCTGCGATGACTGACGCCACTGACGGGCGCGCCCTTACCTGATGAGATTGCCCTGGATCACCCAGAGAATCAGCCCCACGACAATCAAGATGCCGCCGAGCGTGGTGAGCCGCATGGCGATCGTCCGCCACCGCTCGATGGGTCGCGTCAAGGCGACCACGCCCGCCATTGCCAGACACGCCACACCCGTGACGGCCGCGACTGCAAATACATCCATGACCACGCAGGCTACTAATCTAAAGGTGAGTTTCGCCTGAGCAACTCGATAGTTGTCCCAAATGACATTCGTGTCCTGGCATGTTCAAGCCGCCAGTCGCGGACAGCCTGCTCGCAGAGGGCGCGCCCGTCGAAACGGTGCGACTCCCACGCGCCTATTCCTTAGAAACCAGCGAAACCGAATCAGTGTAAAAACGGGCCGCGACGGCGCGCCGGTAGATCTCCAGTCGCTCCAACTCCACTGGAGTGAACGCATACTGCTCCCCGTCGGACGCGTCGGGAGTGTTCGACCGCGCGCCCCAGCGAGTCCGACAATTCATGCAGATCGAGATGCCCGAAAGTCCCATGCGAACCGTGCGCTGAATGCCACATCGCGGGCAGGTGGCTTGTTGTGGAACGAAACCGTACATATCCACAGCCTGGCCGTCAGCCGCTCACCAGCCGCTGAAATCAAGCGACGCGGACCTGAAAGACGACCGAAAGAACGCCTTTCAATGGGTCGTACTTACGTCAACTATTCGCGTCGAACCAGCCACCCACCAGGTACGGCTCCCTCCGCCGCGTATCCAGGTTCCGCGAGTCGACCCCGTAGCGCAGCGCGAGAACGTCCAGCACGATCGCCGCGAGCACCAGCACGAGCAGTTCCATGCGCCCAGTCTCCCTCGCCCGCGCTGATCAGTCCAACCATGAGGTATGATTGAAGTAATCGTGCAAGCTAATGTTTGGTCCCAGATCGAGCTGCGCCACTTGGCGGCTTTGCACGCCGTCGCTCAGACAGGCGCCTTCGGCCGCGCCGCGGAGCAACTCGGTTACACCCAGTCGTCGGTGAGCCAGCAGATCGCCGCCCTCGAGCAGCTCGTCGGGCAGCGGCTGGTCGAGCGGACACGTGGTTCCAGCGTCGTCGAGCTGACCGAAGCCGGCAACCTCCTGCTGCGCCACGCCGAAGCCATCATTGCCCGCCTGCACACCGCCGAGGCCGACTTTGCGGCCTATACGGCGGGCACCGTGGGCGAGGTCCGCGTTGGCGTGTTCCAGAGCGTCGGGACCCGCATTCTGCCGGAGCTGCTCCGCGCGTTCCTGCGCAGCTGGCCCGGTGTGCGCGTCAGGCCGTTCGAGGCCGACGCCGATCACGCGCTGGTGGCCGCCATCGAGGAGGGCCGACTCGACCTGGCATTTGCGATGTCGCCCGTGCCTGACGGACCCTTCGCCGTGCAGGAGCTGTTGCGGGATCCGTACCGGGTGCTGCTGCCGAGCTCTTGGCCGCTGGCCGCGCGCCTGGGCGATGGGCCAGTGCCGCTGGAGGTGCTGATCGATCTGCCATTGGTGAATTTCGACTCGTGTCGCACCGCCGTCTCCGTGGAAAACGAGCTGCGGCGGCGCGGCCAGCAGCCTGAGGTGGTCTTTCGATCCGACAACAATGGCGCGGTCCAGGGCATGGTCGGTGCCGGACTGGGCATTGCGCTGATGCCGCGGCTGGCCATCGACGAGCGCGACGAGCGCGTACGGGTGCTGGAGCTACCGGCCGATTTTCCGCCGCGGGTGATCTGCCTGATCTGGCACCGCGACCGCTACCGATCCCCCGCCGCCGCCGCCTTCGCCGAGGAAGCCGTCCGCTGCTGCGCGCGGTACGCGCTCAATCCCTCCCCGCAGGACCGCAGCCACTTGCCAGTCGCGGACAGCACGTACGCGGGGGATCTCGCGCATGCGCGGGATCCCACCAAAATTACTACATGTCTCTTCGACCGTTTCGTTTTGGCGTCTCCCCCCGGCTGACCGGCACCGCCGCCGAGTGGCAGGACACCGCCCGCCGCGCCGAAGCCCTCGGCTACGACGTCCTGCTCATGGGCGACCACATGGGCGCCAACGTCTCGCCCCTGCCGGCGCTGCTGTCGGCCGCCAACGCCACCACCACCCTGCGCATCAGTCCCAACGTCCTGGCGGTCGACTTCCGGAATCCAGCGGTGCTGGCCAAAGAAGCCGCCACCATCGACGTCTTGACCGCCGGCCGCTTCGAGCTGGGCATCGGCGTCGGCTGGCCGGCCGGCAGCGACTTCGCCGCGGATTACGACCAGGTGGGTATTCGCGTCGACTCACCCGGCGTCCGCGTACAACGCCTCGGCGAGGCCCTGCACATACTGCGCGCCTTTCTGACCAGCGAGCAGCCAGTCAGCTTCAGCGGCAAGTATTTTCAGGTAGAAAAGCTGGTGGCCCTGCCACGTCCGGTGCAAAAGCCCGGCCTGCCGATCATGGTCGCCGGCGCCGGTCCGCGGCTCCTGAGCGTTGCGGCGCGCTACGCCGACATCATCAATTTCGCCCCCCGCCCGCCAACCACCGGCCGGACCGCGACTGGTTCGATCGGCTTCGGGCTGACGGTCGCCGGCATGCTCGAGCTGGTGCGTGAGGCGGCCGGTGACCGCTTCGACGACCTCGAGCTGGCCACCTTCAGCATCCGCCCGGTGGTCACCGACGCCACCGACCTCTCCGACGTCATGGACGCATTCGCCGCCGAATACAACACCTCACCGGACGTCGCCGCGACGATTCCAGCCACCCTGGCAGGCTCAGTCGAGGCGCTGGTGGAACGCCTCCAGCAGCAGCGCGATGAACTCGGCCTCAGCTATCGGATCATCGGCGGCAGCGGCATGGAGGCGTTCGCGCCCGTGGTGGCGCGACTAAAGGGAACGTAGGGGTGAGTTCGTTTGACCGCGCGCTTCGGCGCGCCGCTGCGCCAGCGGACGGATCGCATTCATGAAGTCCGCTTCGCTGTACTCGCGGCTGGCCTGCACCCCTTTAGGCGTCGGCGCCATCGGATACACGCTGTCGGCGCCATCCGCGTCGGCCTTGACCCAGAACGCCATCAGGTAGATGGCGGCACAGCGCAGGACCCGCACCTCGTACGACCCGGACGTCACCGTGGGCCGCGCGGCAATCTGCTCCAGGGCAACCTGCGTCCCTCGGCGTACGGCCCGTAATTGACCTGCGCCAGCAACGGGGCGCCACTGGCCGCGTCGGTGCCGACTTCCGCCGCGGCGACAGTTTGCGCCTGGCTATAGGTGGGCTGTCGGCGACGCATGCGCGGACTCCCTCCAAACGACCCCGCTCATGAGCGGGCTCCGGCCAGAGACAACTTGGAGAACGAACGCAGTGCCTTCTCAGTCTCTGGCAGGAACGGAAAGAGCACGAACGAGTGCACGCTGTCCTCAACGATGTCCAGCTCACACCGTACGCCCGCGCTCGTTGCCCGCTCCGCCAGCGCGCGCGCACTCGGGCACAGCGCTTCGTCGGCGGCGGCGTGAATCAGCAGCGGTGGCAGCCCACGCAGATCGGCGTCGATCGGCGACAGCCGCGGATCCACCAGGTCGGCGTCCTGCACGTAGCAGGCGGCGAGCTGCGTCAGCATGACTCGGTTCAGCCACGGATCGCGCCGCGTCTGCAGATTGAGCAGCTCCTCCCGCACGCCGAGGTCCACAAACGGCGACACGACGTGCACCGCGTCTGGCATACGTTCTCCCGATCCCCGCAGGTCCAAACAGAGTGCCAGCGCGAGGCCGCCACCGGCGCACTCGCCGAACACATACACGGGCGCCGACGGGAACGCGGCCACCACCCATCGGTAGCAAGCGAGCACATCGTCCAGCGCCGCCGGAAACGGCTCCTCCGGCGCCAGACGATAGTCGGGCACCAGCGCCCAGCCGCCAATCGCCGCGGCCAGGCGTCCCGCAAGCTCGAGCGACGCGTCGGCCGAGCCCATCACGTAGCCGCCGCCGTGCAGGTGCACCACGATCGGCGTTTCGGGACTCCGCTCATATACCCCCACGCGGACAGCGCGCACGCCGTCACAGTCCACAACCTCGCTCCGCAGGTCAGCCGGAGCCGGCAGCTCGCGCCGTAAAAACCGGTCGTAGCCCGTCCGTTCCCCCAGCCAGCCGCTCGAACGATCCTCCAGGCTGAGCGCGCCCTGCCACACCGCGTACGCGCGCTGTGCCTCGGGTCGCCGCATCGGGTTCGCCGGCGGCATCTGCGCCGCCTCGAACTCGTCGCTGGTCTGCTGCGCAGCCCGTACCGGATCGTGTCCCAGCAGCCACTCCGCCATCGGCGCGGCCACCGGGTTCAGTCGCCGCAGTCCGCGGTAGTAGCCGTTGCGCGCTCGCACCTGCGCGGGATCGCTCGTCTGGCTATTGCGCAGGCTCACCCGCGATGCCTCCAGCATGCGCGTCGTACGCCGACGCCGTCGATAGACGTACTCCGCCAGCGCCGCACGCGTGTTCCCCGGCCCGTGTCGCTCCAGGCAAACCGAGAGCATCACCGCGTCTTCGAGCGCCATCCCGGCCCCCTGCCCGGCGTTCGGCGGTGCAGGATGCGCGGCGTCCCCCAGGAGCACGGCCCGCTCGGTGCCCCAGCGCTCGACCGGATCGCGAAAGTAGATGCCTGTAATCAGCGCATCTTCCAGGACGTCGAGCATCTCGCCGATAGCCGGACACGCGCCCTCCAGCGACTCGCGCAGGTCGTCGATGTCACCCGAGGCGGTCCACGACTCACGATGCACCTCGTCGGCCGGCACGAACGCGCTGAGCGAGAATACGCTCTGTGGATGCGCCGCGTGTCGCAGCGGATAGACCAGCACGTGGCGGCGCGGACCCAGCCACGACAGAATGTGCTCGGAATAGTCCGCCGATACCTTCGCGCGCGGCATAAGCCCGCGCCAGACGACGGTGCCCGTGAAGCGCGCCTCCTGCTCGCCGAACAGCAGCGTGCGCACGCGCGAGTTCAACCCATCCGCCCCGATGAGCAGGTCACCGCGGATCACCTCCCCGGTTTCGAGCTCCACGGCCACGTCGTGATCGGTCTCCTCGAGCGCGACCACGCGGCTCTGGGCGCGAACCGACTCGCCCGGCAGCGAGCGCAGCAGGCTCTCCAGCAGGTCGGCGCGGTGCCCACAGCGGTAGTACTCGCCGTAGATGCTG
>JAFAWJ010000715.1 GCA_019242065.1 Chloroflexota bacterium | reverse complement strand
TGTGCGAAGCGTTGCTCCACGTCCTCCAGACGCGCCAGGCGCTCGCGACCGTTCAGCGCGTCGCCCCGTTGTGTTCGCTTGTTTGTTCCCTGCCCCGAACGTGCCGCATACACTTCCTGCATCTCAGCGACACAGGTCCAGGCGGCCCGGACCAGGCTCAGCGTGTCGGCCGTGCGACGTCTTGCATCTGCCGCGCTCGAGCGCAGCCAGCAGACGCTTGGCCGAGCGGACCCGAAGCTGAGTGAAGAGTTGCGCGCGCTCGAGCACGAATGCCAGTTCACGCGTCGTTCGGCAGCCGAGTTTCAGCACCTCCTGGCGCGGCTGGGCGTCGCTTCGAGCATGGCCATCGGGCTGCCGCTCGATCGTGAGCCATACTGGCTTCGCGCTGGTCATCCGCTCGCGAAGTACCGGTCGACGCCCGACCTGCCGTCGACCGCGGATGTCGTGATCGTTGGCGCGGGCCTGACGGGAGCCTCCTGCGCATACCATCTCTCCGACGCAGCTCAGGCCCGTGGCTTGTCGGTGCTCGTCTTGGACCGCGGGGACCCGGCCGGCGAGGCGAGCGGGCGCAATGGGGGCAACTTCGAGCTCATACCTGAAAACTGCGTCGGCATTTACGAAGGGCTGGCCAGGGAGCGGTTGTCGTTCTTGCGGCGCTGCTATTCGTCTTTGCCCGAGGAGGTGCGGCAGGCGCAAAGCGAACGTCAGGCCTCGCTCGTCTTTGGCCTGGCGGTGCGCAACCGCGAGCTCCTCAAGAGCATTGTTCGGCAAGAGCACGTCGCCTGTGATTTCAGCCCGCGTGGGTGGCTCTACCTGGCTCACACGGAGCGTGAAGAACAAGCATTGTGCGAAGAGGTCACTCTGGCTGCACAGCATGGCCAGCGCATCGAGCTCTGGTCCCGGCGGCGAATCCGCGAAGAGTTCGGCTTCAACGTTGCCTACCTGGGTCGCTTTATTCCGGGCGACGGCACCTATCACCCGTTCAAGTACGTCTGCGGCGTGCTCCAGTCCGCACTCCGGTCAGGGGTGAAGCTCTATACCCGAGTGTCGGTGCGAGCGCTGGAGTCCAGCGGACCGGACGGCGTCAGCGTCGTCACCGACATCGGCGCCGTTCGCGCGCAGCGTGTCGTGGTGGCGACCAATGCCTTCACCAGTGAACTACTTCCGGAGCTGGAGGCAATCCGCCCGTTCCAGAGCCAGATCATGGTGACCGAGTGCGCTCCGGATCGAGCCCGCGGACGCGCCGTCACCAGTGAATACGGACCGACATTTTTCAACCAACCCCGCGGCGGTCTGTCGAATCATCGGGCGCCACTACTCATGGGTGGCGGAGCCGACCGGCCCATGAATAATCCGGCGTCGCGTCGGCGTTCGCCACATGTGCATGCCCGCTTGCTCAAACTCCGCGACCAGTTTTACCCGGAACTACGTGGCCAACCTCCGTCGGCGGAATGGGTGGGGCCGATGGGCTTCACGCCGGACCAGCTTCCAGCGATCGGCTTCCTCCGACAGGGGGTTATTGTCGCCGCTGGGTTCAATGGCTACGGGGGCACGTACACCACGGCTGCGGGACAGGCCGCGGCCATCATGTCGCTCACTGGAGTGGCGCCGGAGTGGGTGCCCGAAGACGTTTTCTCGCCGCGACGCTTCCTCGAACGCGAGCCGCTGTTCATGCGTGGTCACGACAGCCTGTGGCGCATCGCGGCGTCGCTGTCCACTCAACTGCGAACCGTCGAGAGCCACACGGCCGAGATTCTGGCCTACGCTCCGCCCGCGGTGCACAGTGTCAGAGGTCGCAGCGCGCCCGTGGCTAACTCGCGAGCCGTTCGCGGATTACGGTCAACCGCGCCTCACGCCGATGACGATGCCGACCGACTGCGGCGCTTCACGAGTTTTCGGAGCTTCACACCGGAGGAGCTGGCAAACCTCGTGCTCCTGATGCGACGGTGGGAGGTCGACGCCGGCACACTTCTCTTTTCCGAAGGCAGCCCTGGTGGGAGCTGCTTCATTGTGATCAGCGGCGCAGTCGAGGTCAGCACGAGCTCCACCGGGCAGCAACGCCGGCTCGCTAGCCTGGCTCCCGGTAGCATCTTCGGACAGGTCAGCCTGATCGATGGTCAACCGCGCTCCGCGACGTGTTCGATGCGACACGCGGGCGTGCTTCTGGAGCTGGAGGGTGGACCGTGCGCCGAGCTGTTCGACACGCGCTCCGCTACAGCGCTGAAGTTCCTGGCTGCTCTGAACGAGGGACTGATCACGGCTCTGCGTCGCGCCGACCGCCGCTTGATGCGCGTTCAGGGTGAGCGCCAGGCAGGCGTCGATCCCGTGGTGATGGAGATTCCCGAAGCGATACCCGTGTAGTTGGACCAGCACGTCGACGACGGCGCCGCGATTTGCGCGCGCGACTGCGCCTCGCTACCGTCAACGGCATGTCACCCCGCCGCTATCGCTTCGTCCAGGTTGAGGTTTTACCGATCGCCTCGGCGGTAATCAGCTCGACGTGTTCCTCGAGAGGGCATGACAAAGTGGGGGCGATCAGGCTGCCATGAGGCCCTGACGGACGGGCTGATCGATGACAGCGAAGTCGGGATAGATCTTCCGGAAAGTCGATGCCAGATCGCCGTTCAGCGTCCGGGTGCGGATCTGGAGCAGAAGATGGGCACCCTGGGGGCGTCCACTGCATGGATTGCTTTTTGGCGAAGCGCTTGGCCAGCAGAGAGTTCACCAGTGACTCAATGAAGGCGGTGGAGATCACCTTGCCCGCACGCCAGCGGGCCCGTAATCCGGGATCATATGCGCGTTGTGCTTGATGTAGCGCTGGAACTCGTTGACAGCGCGGGCCAGAGCGCTGAACTTTGGGTACTGGCTACCGAATTGCCAAATCCGCCATTCCACTTCGCGGAACCACTCGTAAGCTTGTTTGGCCTTGCCATGCCAGAGGCTCCACTTCGTGCGCTGGAGGGCCGTCAGCATCTGCGTTCCTACAGCCGTGTCCAGGTGTGTCAGTCCAACCA
>JAFAWJ010000646.1 GCA_019242065.1 Chloroflexota bacterium | reverse complement strand
CTCGCCCGCGCCGTCGAGCTCTATCGCGGCCCGCTGCTGGCCGAAGCCGCCTGGGACTGGATCGAGCCCGTGCGCCTGGACTATCGCTCGCGCTACGTGTCGGCGGCGCTGCAGCTCGCGGATGTGCTGGCTGCCACCAATTCTGCTCGTTCGGACTCGTACGCCGAGCAGGCACTGTCGGAAGCGCCCGAGACCGACATCGCCTACGAGCGACTTATCGAAAACGCGCGGCGTCGGGGCGACCGGACCACGCTGCGCCGCACCGTCAAACGCTACGTGCAGGCCGCGGCGCAATTCGACTTCGTCGCCCGCCCGCGTCTGATCGATCTCGATCGCCGCGCCAGCTAGCCCCGCACGGCTCCACTGCGCGGGGAGATTGAGCAGGATTGAGCGAGGACACGGCCCTCGCGGCAAGATCGCACAGAAGAGTTCCACTCTTCACCCAGGAGTGTTCGGTCCGTTACTCGACCGTGTGAATCCCGTGAGGTATCTCTGTGCGACTCCAATTCAAGCGTCTTGTCCCGCACCTTTACGCCCTCAGTATCACGTTGGGGCTCGCGGCTCTTCCAACAGTTCACCATGTGGTGACGACGCTGACGTCACCCTACTCGGGTTAGTGCAGCAGCATGCTCGCCGATAAAGATCTGCGGCGACAGATCGATCGCTCCATCGCCCGAGCCCTGTCTGACGGTGAGTACGCCAGGCAGCTCCTCGGCAATCCAGTGCTGGTGCTCGAAGACCGCGGCTGCTCACCGCAACAACTGCGATCCCTGCGCACCATTCGCGCCGCTGACGTGACGGAGTTTGCACGTCAAGCGCACGCGCTGTTCTGGATGGCCCAGCCCAGGCGCAACGCGCCCAGCGCAAATCCCGCTCCGGCCCTGGCCGGCCGCCGCTAATCTATTGATCCCGTACCGAACACTCCTAGGATTTTCTAGTTCGCCACGATGTTGACCAGCTTGCCGGGGACTACGATCACTTTGCGCACCGTGGCCTGCCCGATGTGCTGCTTGACCCGCGGCAAGTCCAGCGCCAGCGCTTGCAGGTGCGCCTGGTCGCGCGCCGCCTCGGCCTCGACCACCACCTGATCACGCACGCGGCCATTCACCTGGACCACGACGGTGAGCTCGGTCTGCGTCAACACGGACGCGTCGAATTCAGGCCAGCGCTGCTGGTGGATGCTGTAGCCAAGACCCAGCACGTCGCTCCATAGCTCTTCCGTCAGATGCGGAAACACCGGCGCCGCCACCAGCAACAGCGAGTGGATCGCCTCCGTCCACACCTCGGCGCCCGCCTGCGCCTGGCCGCGCTTCAACTCGTTGCGCAGGATCATGAGCTTGGAGATCACCGTGTTGAAGCGGAAGGCTTCGATGTCCTGGCCAATGCCCTTGATCGCGGTGTGCACCGCACGGCGCAAGTCGGCGTCAGCCGCACCCTGCGCCTGGCTCGGCGCGGGCGCCTGCGCGAGATTCCAGATGTCACGCAGCAGATCGTGAATCGCGCCCAGGGCGCTTTCATTAATAGGGCCGCCCTGATCCCAGGGTCCCAGGAAGGCCAACCAGCCGCGGACCGCGTCGGTGCCCCACTCCTCGACCTTGTCGTCGGGATTGATGACGTTGCCGCGGCTCTTGGACATGCGCTTGCCGTCCGGCCCGAGCACCTCTCCCTGGTTGTACAGGCGCTTGAAGGGCTCGCGGAACTCGATCAACCCCAAGTCGCGCATCACGCGGGTAAAGAAGCGGGCGTACAGCAGGTGCATGACCGCGTGCTCGGCACCGCCCATGTACTGGTCGACCGGCTCCCAGTATTTCGCACGCGCCGGAGCGAATGGCGCGCGTGTCTCGTTGGGCGACACGTAGCGCAGGAAGTACCACGACGAGTCGACGAAGCCGTCCATCGTGTCGGTCTCGCGCCGGGCTGGCCCACCGCACGTCGGGCAGGTGGTATTGACGAAGCTGGCGCTGGCCGCCAACGGATTGCCTTCTTGGCCCGCCGTCGAGGCCTGAAACTCGACGTCCTCGGGCAGCAGGACCGGCAACTGGTCGCCTGGTACCGCCACGATACCGTCGGTGGGGCAGTAGACAATGGGAATCGGCGTGCCCCAGTAGCGTTGGCGGGAGAACAGCCAGTCACGCATGCGGTAGTTGACCTGACGGCGACCGACGCCGCGTTCTTCGAACCAGTCCGCGATCCGCTCCCAGGCCTCTTCGTTGTCGAGGCCGTTGAACTGTCCGGAGTTGACCATGATGCCCGCGTCGACGTACGCCGTGTCATCTGGCAACTGGTCAGCGGTGATGTCGTCGGGC
>JAFAWJ010000219.1 GCA_019242065.1 Chloroflexota bacterium | reverse complement strand
GGAGGCCGCTCATGAGCGGCCTCCCACAACGCCGCATGCGCCGTTGTGAGCCAGGCGATCATGATCGCCTGGCCAGGGCGGATCATTGATCCGCCCTTGTATGACTGAAGGGCGTTCCGCCAATGTGGAGGAGCGCCAGCGGGCGAGGCAGACCAGGCGCCCTGAGATCCATGAGATCGTTCCGCAGCTCGGTCGTCTCGCCTCCTCTGTGCCGAGCCCGAACAGTTGTCAGAGCCGCCACGGTGGTGAGCTCGCATCACAAGGACGGGCCGCGTGCAGGAATTCCAGGCGCACGGGAGTTGGAGTGAGCGCTGAACAACAGGTGCACGTGGGCATCGATGTCAGTAAGGCCAGCCTGGATGTGGCGATCGAGCCAAGCCACGAGCGTTGGCAGGTGAGCAATGACGAGCAGGGTATTGCGCAGCTCATTGAACACCTCGGACCACTCGAGCCAGAACGCATCGTGCTCGAAGCGACCGGTGGCTACGAGGTGGCCGTCGTCGCCGCGCTGGGCTGCGCCGAGCTGCCGGTGGTCGCGGTCAATCCGCGCCAGGTGCGCGAGTTTGCCAGGGCGATCGGACGGCTGGCCAAGACGGATGTGCTGGACGCACAGCTCCTGGCCCAGTTCGGGGCACGCGTCAAGCCCGTCTTGCGCCCGTTGCCAGATGCGGCCACCCGCGAGCTGGCTGGCCTGCTGGCGCGCCGACGTCAGTTGATCGAGATGCGCACGGCAGAAACCAATCGGCTGCAGCTGGCCGTCGAGCCCGTGCAAGCCGAGATTCGTGAGCACCTGCGCTGGCTCGACAAACGCATCAAGCAGCTCGACAGCGATCTGCATGACCGGTTGCGTGCGAGCCCACTCTGGCGTGAAAAGGAAAATCTGCTGCGGGGAATCCCGGGTGTAGGACCCGTGCTGACGCTCACGCTGCTGGCTGACCTTCCAGAGGTAGGGACGATCTCGCATGCCAGGCTCGCGGCCTTGGTCGGTGTGGCGCCGTTCAACACCGATAGCGGCAAGCGCACCGGCCAGCGTCATATTTGGGGCGGCCGTGCCGCGGTGCGCGCCGTGCTGTACATGGCCACCTGCACTGCCGTGCGGCACAACCCCGTCCTGCGCGCGCTGTATCAACGCCTGGTCGCCACCGGTAAGCGCAAGAAGGTGGCCCTGGTGGCCTGTATGCGCAAACTCTTGACGATCTGCAACGCCATCCTCACCAGCGGCACTCCCTGGAGGTACCTCCCTCTTGACAACTGACACAGTTGCTGCGGAGTCGCGCATGCGCGGCTCCGAAACGAAAGAGCACCCTATTCCGCGAACCTCAGTAAGTGGACCTACCTGGGCAAGGCGCTCCATGCCTGATCACCCCAGTCCGGCCTCACTCACGCCGGTCAGTACTAGTCGGCAAGCGCAAGAGCCGGTCGGCGACGGCTCGACTGCCTCGCGCCAGCCGCTCAGGCGTTCGGCAGCACGATCGCTGGCAACATCCAGGAGCACGTCTTGCCAGGTTGCGCTGAGCGCATGGCCGTCGGCGCGCCAGACACCGGAACCGCGCGTGTGAGCGATGGCCGCGTCGCGCATGGCGGCAATTGCCGCGAACAGCGCTGGAAGCACGCATCGCATGTCGGCGGTGCCGAGATCGTCCAGATATTCACCATCCGCACGTGCGACAATTGCGAAGTAGCCTTCGAACGCTTGCCCGCGGTCGAGTATCCGCGGCATGGGTAGGTCCGGCCCACCGTAGCGGACGGGCAATTCGTCCTTCCGAAGATCTTCGTGCAGCAGGCTGAAGCGACGACGTAGTTGCCACCTTCGGCGGCACGAAACCTGAACGCGCGCGACCACTTGCCGTGATCAGTGCGCTCAATACCGGCTCACCCACCCGCGACGGGCGAGGAACGCTGCCACCTCGGTGGGAGCCGGCGGACCCAGCATGTCTATCGCCATGCCTCCTCGGGCTGGGCCAATTCCCAGGCAAGCGGCGGCGCCGACGCTGACGCGGGTTCGTTCAATCCACGCGCGCCGTTTCGGGTGAGAGCCTACGGCTGGTGTACTCCGCCAGCCAGTTGGTCGCGATCGCGCGCTGGGCTTCGGCGAGCGGCATCGCACCGCGGCAGACCTGCTCGTGCAAGGAGTTTTCGACGGCGTCCTTCATATGCGCGTTGTCGTCGCCGTTCCACGGCTCAGGCCAGAGGTTGGCGACGTCAGTCGGCGCGCCACCCAGCTCGAGACTGATGAGATGGTCAAGTTCGTAGTCGCCCAGGCGCTGGCCCTGCAGACTGTATGCGGCCATTTCGTCGCGCTTGATCTTCTCGGTCACAGTCTCGTCTGGTCGCACGCTGGCGCTGTAGCCGGATTTGCAGATCGTCGCGGTGATGTTCGCTTGAGTGACCTGTGGATGCACCGCGCCAGGTGTGCACGCGGAGTCTGGCAGGCCACCCTGGCTGATGCAGCCTGAGGTTTTCGTCGGGGCCGGTGGGGTCCAGGCCTGCACCGAAATGGTCGGTGCTGCGGGCATGGACGTTGCTGCTGCTGGTTGTGCGCTGGTGGTCGACGCCGCTGTCGTGGTGGACGCCGGCGCGGCAGCAACAGCGGTGGGCGCGACCTCTGGCGGCGCCGTCGGCGCCGTGCAGCTGCTGAGACCCAGCGTCGCGGCAGCCAGCAACACGGCGACCTGGGACAGCGCTCGCGGCATCACTGGCGTCGTGATCGGCTGGCGTGTCGGATCGGACGCATCAGCAAATGCTCGGAAGGCTCAGTCGCGAGCTCCGATCGAAAGCAGTCGCCGCACAGGTGCTGCCAGGCTTGCTTGCCGGGCTGCACCAGGCGCAACGGCACGGTGTACGTCTGGCCGTTGAAGTTGCCGTAGCCCGGACAGGTGACAGGTGGGAATTCGTCGTCGGCCATCACGCCGTTCGTCCCATGGTGCGAGCTTCGCGCGCACACTGGCTGCACGTGCCGGAGTACCGGCGCACCTCGCGCTCGACCTGCAACACTCTGCCGACGCCCTCGTCGTGTTGTCGAGGATTATCAACCCCTGGGGCTTGTGTAAGCCGCTCGGCCCGATCGATGAGCCCCACGATGTGACTTATGCTGGTCTCCATCGATCAACTCCCCGCACAAATTATAGAACCTTAGTTCTGAAACAGACAGGGGCCGGCGTGACGGCGCGTTGCCTCAGAATTTTCCCGACCCGGTGGGTGGCAGTTGCCTCAAAACTTTTCCGACCGGAGGTGATGACGATGAGGCGGTGCAGCAAGCGAGTCGGCACGATCTGGCACGGGCTCTGGCGCCGCGTTACGCGCGGGCGGGTAGACGCGAGAAGAGCCAGCTTCTGGACGAGTTCTGTGCGCTCACCGGCTACACGCGCAAGCACGCGCTGGTACTGCTGAGCGATCCGCCCAGTGAGGATGGGGTACGTCGCGTCGGTGGCCGCCCGCGCAGTTACGGAGCGGCGGAGGTGGCGCTGCTGCGCATGTGTTGGTCGGCCACCGACGGCATCTGCTCGAAGCGCCTGGCGCCGTTTCTCCCGGAGCTCCTCGAGAAGCTCCGCCATTGGCATGCGCTACGGCATGTCTCAGCGGAGACGATCGAACGCGTGGCGCACATGAGTCCCTCAACGATCGATCGAGCGCTCGCGTCCTCACGATCGGGCCTACCCAAGCGGGGTATCAGTACCACTCGCCCTGGCACCCTGCTGAAGCATCAGGTGGCGATCAAGACCTTCGCCGACTGGACCGAGACGGTGCCTGGCTTTGTCGAAGTCGATCTGGTCGCACACTGTGGTTGGACGGGTGCCGGGCCGTTTCTGTACACGCTCACGCTGGTCGATGTGGCAACTGGCTGGGTCAGCTGCGCCGGCCTGCGCGATAAACGCGCCCAGACCGTGCTCGCCGCTCTGCACCGACTGCAGGAGGGTCTCCCGTTCAAGATTCTGGGACTGGACTCCGACAGCGGCAGCGAGTTCCTCAACGCACCGTTGGTGGAGTACTGCGCCGCCCACCGCATCACGTTCACGCGCGGACGACCGTATCGCAAGAACGACAGCTGTTTTGTCGAGCAAAAGAACTGGGCAGTCGTTCGTCGCCTGGTCGGCTATCAGCGTCTCGAAGCGCCGGCGTTGGCGGCTCTGGAGCGTGTCCACGAGCTGAGCCGAGAGTACGTGAACTTCCTGCATCCCGTGCGCAAGCTGACCGAAAAAGTTCGTCGCGGTTCTCGGATCACCCGCCACTACGACGCGGCTCAGACGCCGTATCGTCGCCTGCTGGCCAGCGGCGTGTTACCGCGCAGAACCGAACGCCAACTGAGCCTTCGTTGGGCTGCAGTGAACCCACTCCGGCTCAAGCTGGAGCTCGAATCCGCTCAGCGAACGCTCGCCGAACGTGCCGCCCAGCCGGTCATCGCTCACCCGCTCCGGTCGGAAAAGTTATGAGGCAACCTCCGCGTCTTTGGTCGGATCCTCTATTGACGCATCACGCCCGCAGTCAGTAGTTTGGTCAGTAGTTTGTCGGCGGGTCAGCAGTTCGGGATGTGCTCGGGCGAAGTCGAAGCTCGCGACGGGTCAGTAATTGGTCAGTACTTTTTCGGGCGCAGCGCGGAGTCTGCGAAGCACGCGGGAAGCACACGCGGGCGTGATTTGTCCAGCGATTCCAGGCTTGTCCGCCCTTGGCCCGGTACTTGGGTGAGCCGATCGGCTCGGCTAGGGACAGGATGATACCGTCTGGTCCGCGCACGTAGGCCATGCGCCACTGGTTCTCGTATTGACCGACGCCGCCGACCAGGCCGTAACCGTCCTCGGCCACCCGGTCCAGAGCGGCCTGGAGGTCATCTACCTCGAAGGACACGTTTCGCAGGCCAACCTCATTGGGCATCTCTGTCGGCGTTCCGGGCAGGTGGTCCGGCGTGATGAAGCTCGCCAGCTCTAGTCGGGACCCTCCATCGGGCGCCCGCAGCATGGCGATCTCACAATGCGCGCCTGGGATGCCGCAGACGGTCT
>JAFAWJ010001099.1 GCA_019242065.1 Chloroflexota bacterium | reverse complement strand
GACGTCTCTTCCGGTCAAGTATCCGGTAACGACTCCAGCCCCGGCCATTTCAGGCATGACCCACTAGTAGGTCAGCTTCGCCCGGATCCAGGCCGCCGAACAGCCGCGGGCGATGGCGTCGTCGACCGCGGCCATGTCGGTGGCCGGCGGCAGACTCGCCCTGAACGCGTCGCGCTCGCTGAGCGTCACGAGTGGACCCGAGTAGTCAGGGTGCGCCGCTCCCTGCGTACCGTTCGGGTTACTCACATAGCCGCTCGGTGCGTCTGGCTCGGTCAGGCCGGTCTGGCCGCAATCCGGCGGGGGCGTGGGCGTCGGTCTCGGCGGCGGCCCTCCGCCACCAGACTGCGCCGCCAGGGCTGCCGCGACAGGCTGCGGCGTACCGGCTGAGGGCGTACCGCCCGGGGGCCCAGTACCTGGACCCACCGGCGGCATGGGCGTGCGCATCGGGGTCGGAGTGTCGCTCGTGGAGGGCGTCCCAGTCTGGGTTGCTGACGGTCCCAGCGCGCCGGCCGGCGTGCTCGTGGCTGATGGCGGGGTGCCGGAGCCCGATGGAGCCGGCGTCGCCGAAAGTGTCACCGTGCGGGTTGGCGTTGGCGTGCCGGTTGGCAGTGGCGTGCCGGTTGGCGGTGGCGTGCCGGTTGGCGGTGGCGTGCCGGTTGGCGTGTCCGTGGGCGGCGTCGTTGCCGCGGTGGTCGGCGTCGGGGTGGTGGTGTCCGTCGGTGTCGCTGTCGGCGTGCTGGTGGGTGTCGCAGTGGGCGTATCGGTCACTGTGGCAGTGGGTGTGGCCGGCGGAGTATCGGTCGGTGTCGCAGTGGGCGTATCGGTCGCTGTGGCAGTGGGTGTGGCCGTCGGAGTATCGGTCGGTGTCGCGGTGGGCGTATCGGTCGCTGTGGCAGTGGGCGTGGCGGTAGGAGTATCGGTCGGTGTCGCAGTGGGCGTGTCGGTCGCCGTCGCGGTGGGTGTGGCCGTCGGAGTACCGGTCGGTGTCGCAGTGGGCGTGTCGGTCGCCGTCGCGGTGGGCGTCGGCGTCAGCGTGGGCGTACTGGTCGGCGTGGGTGTCGGCGCAACGACCGTGAGCGTGGTCGAGCTCGTCGGGGCGACCAGTTCACTCGAAGACGTGATATTGCTCGGTCCATTGGTGTACGTGCCCACCGCGCTGGCGGTGACGTTCACGCTGAGCGTACATGCGGCCTGGCCGGAGTTCAGGGTGTCGTTCACGGAAATAGTGCCGCTCGCCGGGCTGGCGGTTATGGCACCTGTCCCACCCGGACAGGTGCTCGATGCACCATTCGGGCTCGCCACCGTCATTCCAGCCGGCAGTGTGTCGGTAAACGACCACGTCTTGGCGACCAGCTCGCTCGTGTTCGTGATGGTGAAGGTCAGCATGGGCGTGTCGCTGCCCAGGACAGCGGTTGCCGGACTGAAGGCTTTCGACAGTTGTGGCGTAGAGTCGGTCACGATCACGTCGTCGATCGTCATGCCGCATGGACCGCCTGAGGTGCCCGTGAAGGTCAGCGTAGTCGTTGTTCCCGTGCTTGGCGCCAGTGTCGTGCCCAGCGAGGCGGAGATCCAGCCCATGCTCGTCGTGTTGCCCGTCGAGGTGAACGAGTAGTTGTTGGTGGCCGAGCCGAACTGCACGGTCATCGTTTTTTGTGCCGGGGAGCCGTCGCACGCCCCAAAAAGGCCACCCGCGATCGGATTCCCCGCCTCCGCCCACGAGACCGAGTACACGTGCCCGGCTTGAGTTGGAATATTTTGCGACAGCGGCGCATTCGGCCCATTGGGATTGACGTCGGCGGACTGGTTTCCGCTATTGGGGTTCCATTCGCCGTTCGCGGCGTTGTTGTCGATCTCCGCGCCGCCCAGGCCCGCCAACCACGGGCCGGTCGTCGAGTTAGGAAACAGGCTGTTTGCGGCGATAATCGTGTTCGCGGTAGTCCCGAGCGCCGGCTGCTCGAACCCGCAGTCGCCGACGAGGTTCCCAGCCACCGTCGAGCAGTCCGGCTGCGTGGTGGCGGTCTGCGCATTCACCGTCGAAGCTGAAACGGGCAGCATCACGGTCAACGCGCTCAATGCGCACATGACCGCGCAGATCAGCGCCTGGCGCACGGGCCTCGCTCGAACCTCACCCCATGGCGACGCAGGCGGACACCCGCGGACACGCCGGGCGGCATCCGCGTTCGTCCGCCTCGCAAAGCGATGCAACCCCATACCTGCCCGCGGGCAGCATGGAGTCATTGTACGCAGGACGGGTGCCCATGCATCGGTCGGGGGCGCCTCGGGACTGGCAGGCGATCAAAAGTAGAACTGGTGCATGTTGTCGGCGGTGAACACTTGCGGTGGTCCCAAAACCACCACGCCGTTGTCGCCGAGCGTGTAGTTGCCCAGCGTCGGAACACTGAAGGTCTCACCTGGATTGCGTTTGATCTCATCAGGAAGTTCTCGCAATCTCGTTCAGGGTGTGAGAAAGTCAGCGTTCGTGGCGAGCGGCAGCATACAGTTGGCGAGGTGACCGCATCGGAGCACACGGGCACCACCAATCTACTCGTAGCAGTTGTCACGGGCGGCAACCGTGGCATCGGTTTCGAAGTCTGCCGTCAGCTTTCTGAGATCGGTTACCGAGTGGTGCTGGGTTCGCGTGATCTCCAGCAGGGGGAGGTGGCCACGGCGAGACTGGGTCTCCGTGACGTGCACGCCGTCCAGGTGGACGTTGACGACGACGCGAGCGTGACAGCCGCCGCGCGCTGGGTCGCGGAGAACCTTGGGTGCTGCGACGTACTCGTCAACAACGCTGCCATCGACTACGACACTGACCAGCGGGCGAGCACAGCCGATCTCGGTCGAGTGCACCGCGTCGTCGAAACGAACCTGTTTGGCGCGTGGCGCACCACACAGGCGTTCCTGCCGCTGCTTCGCAGAAGTGAGCACCCCAGGATCGTCAATGTCTCGAGCGAAGCCGGCTCAGTGACGCGTATGGGCGCCGGACCGCCGGGCTATCAGGTCAGCAAGGCGGCGTTGAATGCGCTCACGCGAACTCTGGCGGCAGAACTCGAGCGCGACCACATTCTGGTGAATGTCGTGTGTCCGGGCTGGACCGCTACGGATATGGGCCGTGGTGGCCGACCGGTCCACGACGGCGCCGCAAGCGTGGTGTGGGCAGTGCGCCTGCCGGATAGTGGCCCGACGGGCGGCTTCTTCCGGGATGGCCAGCCCGTCCCCTGGTGAAGAACGACTCAGTGGGCGTCGCCGAGAATAGTCCAGTGCTCCATCGACTTGATGTGGCGCGCGTCGGCATTCCAACGGGTGCAGCGGGACAGGCCCGCATCGCTGTACAAGCTGCGGACACAATGGCCAGTGCACGGGGCCTTAGCTTGCGATTCGCCCAAAGGTGGCCGCCCGGTCGTCCGAACGACAGCCGATTTTGTGATGAATGACTGAAACGCGAGGGTCAGGCACGGAGCTCCCGTCCGACGACGCGATCGT
>JAFAWJ010000970.1 GCA_019242065.1 Chloroflexota bacterium | reverse complement strand
CTGGCGAGGATCTGGTGCAGGCGCTCGGCCGTGAGGTGCGTGAAGAGACTGGCTACGTGCTTGCCGAGGTGGGCGGCCTGCGCGCCCTCTCGTGCCACGCGAGCCAGGACACCCTCCTGCTCGTCTTCGGCGCACGCGCCTCGGACGCGGAGGTCGTCATCGACAGGCCATCCGATGACGACGTCATCGAAGTCAAATGGTTCGATCGCCCTGACGCGCTCCAGGCCGTCACCCACCCGTCCGAACACGACCGACTGGTCGACGCGCTCGCCGAGACCGAAGCCGTCGCCTACCGCGTCTATCGCGACGCCTGAGCAGCCGTGCCGAGTCCGAGCCAGCGCCCGCGCTCGGCGACGGCTTCGGCCATCTTGCGGGTGGCTTCGTCGATCATCTCGCCTTCGAAGCGCACCGCGCCGCGGCCTTCGCCCTCGGTCGCCTGGCGGTAGGCGGCCAGAATGCCTTCCGCCCGGGCGTAGGCGGCCGGGTCTGGCGAATAGACGCGATTGACCGTCTCGATCTGGCTCGGATGGATGACCCACTTGCCGTCGAAGCCCAGCGCCGCCGTCCGACGCGCCGATCGCTCCAGGCCGTCGAGGTCGGCGAAGGCGGCAAACGGACCGTCAATCGCCAGCAGGCCGTTGACGCGCGCCGCGACCAGCAGGCGCATGAAGGCGTAGTGCCAGATGTCCGCGCCGTAGCCGGTGTCGTCGTGCATGCCAATCGTTAGCTGGCCCAGACCCAGGCTCGCCGACAGGTCGCCCGGACCGAAGATCAGCGCTTGGAGCCGCGGCGACGAGGCGGCAATCGCGTCGACCTGCTGCAGTCCGTGCGACGACTCGATCAGCACCTCCAGACCAATGCGGCCGACCGGCCAGCCGCGCGCCAGCTCGATCTGGCTCAGCAGCCGGTCGACGAAGTGGACGTCCGCGGCCGACTCGGCCTTGGGCAGGATCAGTGCGTCGATGCGATCGCCAGCCGGCTCCACCACCTCCACGATGTCGCGGTAGCACCACGGCGTATCCACGCCGTTGACGCGGACGGCCACCGCGTGCTGCCCCAGGTCGAGGGACCGCAGGGAGTCGACGATAACCTGGCGCGCGCCGACCTTCTCCGAGGGCGCGGTGGCGTCCTCGAGGTCGAAGAGCACCTGGTCCGCGGCCAGGGTGACGGCTTTGGCCTGCATGCGCGCGCTGCTGCCGGGTACGGACAGACACGAGCGGTGCGGTTTTTTCGCCTGTAGCTGCATCATGATGGTGTTCTGTCTTCCTCTATTTGACGAGTGATGCGTCTATGCCGCTGAGTGGATCGAGGCGACGGACAGCCGAGGTCCGCGTCCATCCCGGACTCGGGGCGCCACGCCAGGGCGTCACGCGCGCACGAGCATCTTGGCGTGCATGCTATCTGCGATCATTGTCCACGCGTGTCGAGCTCCGAAGACCGTCCCCTGCTCATCATCGACGGCGACAACCTGGCGCACCGCGCCTACCACTCCATGCCCAAGTCGTTGAAGTCGCCCGACGGCCGACCCATCAACGCCATCGTCGGCTGGACCAACATGCTGCTGACCGTGTGGGACAACGAGCAGCCGCGGTCGATGTACGTCGCCTGGGACACCCTTGGCGTCGAGACCTATCGCCACAAGCTGTGGCCGACCTACCAGGGCGGACGGGTCTTCGACGACGCCATCGTCAAGCAGCTGGATCTGCTGCCGTCGCTCGCGGCGGCGTTCGGCTTCGGGGTCGGCAAGCAGCCCGGGTACGAGGCCGACGACTTCATGGCCGCCGCGGCCGTGGCCGAAACCGCGCGCGGTGGACGCAGCCTGCTGCTCACGACCGACCGCGACGCCTATCAGCTGGTCTCCGACAGCGTGACGGTGCTTGCCCCGCGCAGCGGCGTGCGCGACCTGGTGCGCGTCGGTCCACACCAGGTCGTGGAGCGGATGGGCGTGCTGCCCGAGCAAGTCCCAGACTTCAAAGCACTCGCCGGCGACGCGTCCGACAACATACCTGGCGCCAAGGGTATCGGCCCGAAAGCGGCGGCCTCATTGCTGCTGAAATACGGCACGCTGGAGAACATCCTGGAAGCCCGCCAGGACACCCTGGGGCCGCCGCTGGCTGACCAGCTGCGCACCTTCAAGGAGATCGTGTGCATGCGGCCGCAGGATCTGAAGGTGACGTTGCCGGCGAGTGGTGCGCCGAACTGGCGCGCGGCGGCGGACTGTCTGGAAATGTTGGGTGCTAGCAATAGCGCGCAACGCGTGTCTGCGCGCGTATCGCAGTAGGCGCGGCGGGATCTACTTCACGGAACGGCCACACGGGGCCGAGCGTGGACTGGCGCTCCACCCGCCGCGGCGCGAGCATCGAGACCGATCAGCCCCGAACGTCGCGCCCTCGGACCGCGCGCCAGCGGCGAGAGGTACCTACCGGCGCGAGACGCGATTCAACCGGGAAGCGGGCCTGAGTACGATCGTCGGCATGTACTTCGGAGCGGGACTGCCGATCATTGCGATGAACGACGTCGTCGCCTTGCGCGACTTTTCCCAGGCGCTCGACGGCGCCGGATTTGACCTGCTGACCAGCGCCGGCCACGTCTTGGGCGTACCGGCGGAGCGTTACACGGATCGGCCGCAAGCGACGTATACCGGGCCCTTCCACGACCCGTTCGTCGCCTTCGGTTACCTGGCGGCCATGACCCAGCGCATCCATTTTCGGCCGACCATCCTGATCCTGCCGCTGTATCCGACGGCCATCGTCGCCAAGCAGTCCGCCGAGCTGCAATACCTCAGCAATGGACGCTTCGAGCTCGGCATCGGCATCAGCTGGAACGCCGCCGAGTACCAGGCCCTTGGCCAGGACTTTTCCACGCGCGGCCGCCGACTCGAGGAGCAGGTGGTGGTGCTGCGCAAATTGTGGACCGAGCCGTACGTGACGTTCTCGGGCAAGTGGCACAGGCTCGAAGGCGTTGGGCTGAATCGGGCAGCCGCCCCGATTCCGATCTGGATTGGCGGGTCCGACGACCGCGTGCTACGGCGCGCCGCGCGCGTGGCGGACGGCTTCATGCCCCTCGGCGACCCGTTCAGCGTCATACCCGTGGTGCAGGGCTACGTGCGTGAGGCGGGTCGCGACGTGGCGAGCTTCGGATTTTCGGGACGCGTGCTCGCGGGTCCGGGCGGCGCGGCCGAGTGGGTCGAGACGGCGCGGAAGCTGCAGGCTATTGGCGTGAATCAGCTGAACCTGGCCACGCCGCCGGACCTGCAGGGTGAGGCGGCGCTGAAGCGGCTGATCGAAGCGCGCAACGTACTGGCAGGCGAGTTGGACTGAGGCGCGTCCGCATGCGCGCGAGCCCACCAAGCCGCGCGAGCCCACCAAGCAATGAAGAGAGCAGGGGCGGGCGCTCGGGAAGATTCGCGATCAGGCGCTCGCTTTCGGCTTCGGCCAGCAGATCCTGTTGGTGATAGCTCGCCAGGTCCCAGAAGTGGTTGCTCACCATCTGGACGATACGCTCGCAGTAGGACAGAATCGGTCCGCGTTGAGGTAACAGTGTTGCCCGACGAAACGCGTCCATGTCCCATCCTGCGACCCGCGTCCTGACCGTACTCGAGCTGCTGCAGTCGCGGCCGCGGCTCAGCGGTACCGAGCTCGCCGAACGCCTCGACGTCGATCCTCGCACCGTGCGGCGCTACATCAGCGCTTTGCAGGATCTCGGCGTGCCCGTCGAGTCCGAGTCAGGCCGCTACGGCGGCTATCGACTGCGGCCCGGCTACAAGCTGCCGCCGATGATGTTCAACGAGGAGGAGGCGCTGGCGGTGATCCTGGGCCTCCTCGCCTCGCGACGGGCGGGGTTGCTGGATGCGGCACCCGCGGTGGAGGGTGCCCTGGCCAAAATCGACCGCGTGCTGCCGGACCGGCTGCGCGGTCGAGTGCAGGCGGTGCAGGGCACGCTGGCGTTCACGCCGCTGCGAGGCGGCTCGGCGGCGTCCAATCCAGGCGTGCTGCTGGAGATCGGCGCCGCAGCCCAGGAGAGTCGCCGCGTCTGGCTGCGCTATCGGGGCGCCGAGGATGTGACCGAGCGCACGATCGACCCGTACGGCGTGGTGGTCCATCGCGGGCGCTGGTATGCGGTCGGCTGGTGTCATCTGCGCCGGGACGTGCGCCTGTTTCGACTGGATCGCATTCAGGCGATCGAGCCGCGCGACGAGTCGTTCTCGAAGCCGCTGGACTTCGACTGCGTGGACTATGTGCTGGAGTCGCTGGCGACGTTCGCGTGGGGATGGCCGGTCGAGGTCGAGCTGGAGCTGAGTCTCGACGAGGCGCGGCGGCGCATCGTACCGGACATGGGGACGCTCGAGGCGACGCGCGGCGGGGTGGTGTTGCGGACGCAGGTGGAGGGGCTGGATTTCATGGCGCGCTTTCTGGTGCAGGTGGATTGCGGGTTTCGGGTGGTGCATCCGCCAGAGCTGCGCGACGCGGTGCGCCAGCTGGCGGGGCAGTTGCGGCGCTACGCGCGCAGGGGCGAGCACGGGCGCGGGCGATGGCGAGGGGGCGATCCGCAGCGTCGCATGACGTGACGGTCAGGGTGGCGCATGCGCCTAGTGGTGGGTGGGCGTGACTGTCGCGCCGACGGCGGGGTGTGCGGCGGTGGGCTGCACCGTGGGCTGGCTCACGGGGGCTTTGGTCGGTGCTGGGGGCGCGGGGACGGGCGTCGCCGTGGGTGCGGCAACCATCGCGGGCGCGGCGGTCGGCGGCGCGGCGGGGACGTGCGTGGCGGTCGGGGCTTCGGCCGCTGGCGCTTGCAGGGCTGGCTTCGCGGCGGTCACCGTGGCCGCGGCGGGCACTGGCGTAGCCGACGTGGGGCGCTCGGCGGTCGACGGCGTCGGCGATCCCAGGCGTTCCTCGGTGGCCACCGTCGGCGTGCCGCCCACGGACGTCGACCTCGGCGTCGTCACCGCCGGGCGCTCGACGGCGGTGACGATCACCGCTGGGTGCGGGACGGCCGTCGGCGGCTGCGGCTGGCGCCAGACCGGCGGAATCGGCCGGCTGGGCGCGGGCAGCATCGTAGGTCGAGCTTGGACCTCGGGCTGGCCCTCGAAGTAGGTATTGGCCGCCAGGCCGATCTGGGCGATGGCGGTGGCGGCGGCGGTCTCGTCGGTGGTGTCCGAAACAAGCGCGGCGACCGCCACCGTGCTGGTTGGCCCGTACAGGATGCCCACGTCGTTGACCACGCCATTCAGATTGCCCGTCTTGTGGGCGACCTGCACGTCGTCGGACAACAGACGCGGCAGCCGGTCGTTTACGCGCTGCCGCAGCAGCAGGTGCAGCATGTCCGCGCTGGCAGTGGGCGAGACGGCCTGGCCATTGGCGATCATCTCCATGAGGTGGAGCATGTCGAGTGGCGAGGTGGTCATGCGCTCGACGCTGTAGTGCGTCGTCGTCATGCCCAGGGCGGCGATGTTGGCATCGATGTTCCCGGCCCCGACGCGACTGCCCAGCATCACCGCCGAGGTGTTGTCGCTGAGCGTGACCATGCGTTCGAGCAGCTCGGCGATACTCAGCGTCTCGCCAGGCCCCAGCTCCATCGTGCCCGAGTCATACGACAGGGCGTCCTCGGTGATCGTCAGCTCCTCGGACATGTCCAGGCCCAGCTGGAAGACCGTGTACAGCACGGGCAGCTTGAACAGGCTGGCCGACTGGAGCTCCATGTTGCCGTCGAGCACGGCGCCGCGGCCGCTACCCAGGTCTTTGACGGCCACCCCGACGTGACCGTCGACGCCGGTGAGCGCCTGGTCGAGCTGACTGGTCAGCACCGGGTCGTTGATGATGCCAGGTACGTCAGTGTCCCACTTGCGCTGGGTGGGCAGGAGTGTGGCGGTGGCGGCCTGCGCGGTGGCATCGGCCGGGGCCGCCAGACTGCTGGACTGCGCCTGGGCCAGAGCAGCGCTGTTGATCTGGGTGGCGGCCGCCGCGCTCGCGTCGGCGACGCTGGTTGTCTGGCTCGCACCGGAGACGATGGCGCGCACGCCCAGCAACAGGACGAGCGCCATGGCCACGACACCACCAATCAGCAGCGACGGTCTGACACGGTAGCCCGTAGTGCGGGTTGTGGCGCGTCGCGGTACACCGCGGCTCGCATATGGTCGGCGGGCAGGCATCCAGCGTCAGACCAGACGCGATTGTAGCGGGGCTGTGATCGGCACGGACGCGGGCTGGCCGAGACGGCGTTCGGCCTCAACGTCGTTCCCGTCATGCTACGCACGCGGCCGCACGGTACCGTTATCCGGCAGCTCATGCGGCGGAGCACGTTGTTCGCGCAATTCGCGGCGCCAGCCGACGCGCCCGCGATGTACCAGGC
>JAFAWJ010000947.1 GCA_019242065.1 Chloroflexota bacterium | reverse complement strand
ATGGCGACGATGCCCAAGAACAGCGCCCCGGCGACGGTGATGCGGATCAGCACCGCCGACAGGTACTGGTGCGTCGGCCGGCCGGGACGGATGCCGGGGATGAAGCCGTTCTGGCGCTGTAAGTTCTCGGCGATGTTCTGCTGCTGGAAGATGACCAGCGCATAGAAGAACGTGAACGCCACGACCATGATGAAATACAGGAACCAGTAGAACACGCTGGTCCCCGCGTTGAACGTGTTGTAAACCGTGGTCGCAATTGACGAGATGACCTGGTTGTCGCTGTTGACGAAGTAGCTCGAAATGGTCCACGGCAAGATCAGCATGCTCGAGGCGAAGATCAGCGGGATCATGCCGGCGGAGTTGACCTTCAACGGAATGTGGGTGGTCCCGCCGCCGTAGACGCGATTGCCGCGGATCTGTTTGGAGATCTGGACGGGGATGCGTCGCTGACCTTCGTAGATGTAGATGATGGCCACAATGGTGACGATGGCCAGCACCCCGAACAGGATCAACTGGCCGAAGTCAGCGCCGCCGGCCAGGCCCTGGAAGACCTGGGAGGGCAGACGGGCCAGGATGCCGCCGAAGATGATAATCGAGACGCCTTGGCCGACGCCGTACTGGGTAATCAGCTCGCCCATCCAGACCAGCAGCATCGTGCCTGCCGTCATCGAGATGATGATGGCCGTCGTGCCCAGCGGGTCGACGTCGAAGCCGAAGTTCTTGATGATCGGCGTCGTGCCGCCCGAGCTGAAGTTGATCAGGTTTGGCGTTCCGTAGGCCTGGAACATGGCCAGCGGCACCGTCAGGTAGTGCGTCCACTGGTTGATTTTCTGGCGGCCCGACTCACCTTCTTTGGCAACCTCCTGCAGCTTGGGAATCGCCGGCTGCATGATCTGCATGATGATCTGAGCGGTGATGTATGGGTACACACCCAGAGCCGCGATCGACAGACTGCTCAACGCCCCGCCCGAGAAAAGGTCGAAGAAGCCGGCCAGCTGGTTCGTCTGGAACACGCGCGACAACGCGTCCACGTCGGCGCCAGGCACCGGGATGTGGGCGATGAAGCGGAAGGCGACCAGCATCGCCATGGTGAAGAAGAGCTTGCGACGAAGGTCGGGGATCCTGAATGCGTCGAGTGCGGAATTCAGGAGTGGGGCGTTCAGCATGCGTGTGTCTCCCCCAGGAGGGTGGCCTAGGACCCCTCTTCGACTGACGCGAGTGGCGCGGGCTCGGAAGCTTCGGGCTCGCCACCGATGAACTCGACCGCGCCACCGGCGGCCTCGATCTTCTGGCGTGCACTCGCACTGAACTTGTGGGCGCGCACCGTGAGTTTGACGGACAGGTCACCCTGGCCGAGGACCTTCACGGGACCGGATTTGCCGCGCAGCACGCCGGCAATCTCGAATTCTTCGGGACCCACCGTGCTGCCGTCGGGGAAGCCGGCCAGGTCGCGTACGTTGACCTCGCGGAACTCGACGCGGAACGGGTTACGAAAGCCGCGTCGGTACGGCAGCTTGCGGATGAGCGGCAGTTGGCCGCCTTCGAAGTACGGCGGCACGCCGCCACCGGTGCGCGCCTTCTGGCCCTTGGTGCCCTTGCCACCGGTTTTGACCTTGCCGCTGCCGTGGCCGCGGCCGATGCGAATGCGCTCGCGCGTGGCGCCCTCGGGTGATTGAAGCTCGTGTATCCGCATCTAGTCGCCTGTCTCCACAATTCGAACCAGGTGTTCGACCTTTTGAACCATACCGCGGGTGACCGGCGAGTCGGACTGTTCGACGACCTGGTGCAGTCGGCGCAGGCCAAGGGCGCGCACCGTGGCCCGTTGGCGCTGGGTCGAGCCGATCGGGCTGCGCACCAACTGTAGCTTGAGGATCTTGAGGTCGGCCATCAAGGAGTGACCTCAGGCGGGGCCGGGGCGGCGGACGCCTCGGCGTTCGGAGGCGTCGGCGTCTCTGGAGACGACAGCTCCTCTGTCGAGACGGTTCCTCCAGTTGCGGGAGATGACGGCTCGGTTGTCGCGGGACCCCCTCCCGAAGGGGAAGATTCCACCACGGACGACGCTATCGCTGGTGAGGGACTCCCTCCCGAAGGGGAAGATTCGGCCACGGACGACGCTGTCGCTGGTGACGGACTCCCACCCGCAGGTGAGGGTTCTGTTCCAGGCGACGCGGTCGCTGGTGAGGGACTCTCTGCAACCGAGGTCGGAGTTGGGGAAGCCGGCTCGCGATCGGCCGACGTCTCGCTGGTGGCCGACTCCGAAGTCGCGGGCGCCGGCGCCGAGGCACGCGCGGCGGGCGCGGGCGGTGGCACGCGCCGCCGCTGCTGGACCACTGCCTGCGGGTCGCGCAGATTGGTGAGCGCCAGCAGCGCCGCCTGCACCACGTTGACCGGGTTCGCCGACCCGAGCGACTTCGAGAGAATGTCCTTGATCCCCGCCGCCTCGACCACCGCGCGCACCGCGCCACCCGCGATCACGCCCGTGCCCGGCGCGGCCGGCTTCAGCAGAACCTGCGCGGCGCCAAACTTCTGCACGATCTCGTGCGGAATCGTCGTGCCGGCCATCGGCACCCGGATCAGGTTCTTGCGCGCGCGCTCGGCGCCCTTACGGATCGAGTCCGGGACTTCGTTGGCCTTGCCAAGCCCGACTCCCACGTGACCCGAGCCGTCGCCGACCACGACCACCGCGCTGAACGAGAAGCGTCGACCACCTTTGACGACCTTCGCTACCCGGTTGACCTGGACGACCTTCTCCTCGAGGGCAATCCCGCCCGGCCCAATCTGTTCCTGCCTGGGCATGCTTCTCAAAAGTCCAGCCCGCCTTCCCGCGCGGCGTCGGCCAGCGCTTTGATGCGCCCGTGGTACAGATAGCCGCCGCGGTCGAAGACCACGGTGCTGATGCCCTGGTCTCGGGCACGCCGGGCGATGGCTGTGCCGACGACGCGTGCGCGGTCGGTCTTGGTGCCGCTCAGGCTGCCGCGCACGTCGGGCTCATTGGTGCTGGCCGAGGCCAGCGTGGTGCCGGTGGTGTCGTCGATCACCTGCGCGTAGATGTGGTGCAGGCTGCGGTACACGTTCAGTCGCGGCCGCGCCTGGGTGCCACTCAGCGACACACGGATGCGGCGGTGTCGACGTTGGCGAGCGACGCGAGTATCCAGAGCTTTGAACATGCGAACGGCGGCCTACTTCTTCTTGGCGCCGGCCTTGCCGGCTTTGCGACGAATCACTTCTTCGGCGTACTTGATGCCTTTGCCCTTGTACGGCTCGGGCGGGCGCACGCGTCGCACCTGGGCCGCCACCTGGCCGACCAGCTCTTTGTCTGCGCCCGAGATGGTAATAGCGTTGCCCTGGACGGCGAAGGTGATCCCTTCTGGCGCTGGCACCAGCACCGGGTGCGAGTAGCCGACCTGCAGCACCAGGTTGCCGCCCGAGACCGCCGCGCGGTAGCCGACGCCGTTGACTTCCAGTCGACGCGAGAACCCGTCGGTCACGCCCGTCACCATGTTGGCGATCAGGCTGCGGGTCAGTCCGTGCAGCGAACGCTGGGTCGGCTCGTCCGAGCCGCGTTCGACCTTCAGCACGCCATCCTCGCGCGTGATGCTGATCTGGCGTGGAACGCTGCGGGCGAGCTCCCCGCGCGGACCTTTGACGCGGACGGCGTCGGCGTTGATGTCGATGGTCACGCTGTTCGGGACGGTAATGGGCATCCTGCCAATTCGAGACATGCCTTTCTCCTCTCCGGAGCCTCCAACTACCAGACGTGCGCCAGGACTTCGCCGCCGACCTTGAGGCGACGCGCCTGCGTACCGCTCATGACGCCCTGCGGCGTCGACAGGATGGCCGTGCCGAGACCGCCGAACACACGCGGAATCTCGGTCGAGCGCGCGTAGACGCGCAGACCCGGTTTGCTGATGCGCTCGATGCCCATCATGATCGGGTCGCGGCCTCGGCCGCCAGGCGCGTAACGCAGGTGCACGCGCAGGACACGGTCGATGCCTTCGCCACGGTCCTCGAACGAATCGATGTAGCCCTCGTCGCGCAGGACTTCGGCAATCGCCTGCTTGATGCGCGAAAACGGCATGTCGCAGCTCGGGTGGCGGGCGCGCGAGGCGTTGCGGATGCGCGTCAGCATGTCCGCGATGGGATCGCTCATGCTCATGGGCGTCTCACCAGCTGGCCTTGGTGACGCCGGGGATCTCGCCCGCCAGCGCCAGCTTGCGGAAGCAGATGCGGCACAGCGTAAAGCGGCGCAGGAACGCGCGCGGGCGGCCGCAGATCTGACAGCGATTGTGGGCCTGGACTTTGTAGCGCGGCGGACGCTGCGCCTTGGCGATCATCGATTTCTTGGCCAATGAGTTTCCTTCCGTATGAGGTTCCCCGAGAGGGATCGACCCTTCCTCCCCCAGCCCCTCCCTCCCTTTCTCAGGGAGGAAGGGGAGTGTTATTCCCTGGGGGCTCCAGCCCCTGGCCCCACGTGTGTTGGGGTTCGTTCGCTGTGAGGAGGGAGACGACCCGTCACGTTGCCTTTCAAGACGGGCTGACGGTCGACGTTGGAGCTGGAGTTAGCGGCGGCGCCTCCTGGTCGGCGGGCGCGCGGCGATCGGGGCGGCCTCGCCCTCGCGCTGGAACGGCATGCCCAGCAGCTCCAGCAGGCGGCGCGCCTCCTGGTCGGTGGCTGCCGTGGTCACGATCGACACTTCCAGCCCGCGCGTGCGATCCACCTGGTCATAGCTGATCTCCGGAAAGATCAACTGTTCCCGCAGGCCCAGCGTGAAGTTGCCCCGCCCATCGAACGAACGGCTCGGCACCCCACGAAAGTCACGCGTGCGCGGCAGGGCGGCATTCATCAAGCGGTCCAGAAATTCCCACATGCGCTCGCCGCGCAGCGTCACGCTGACGCCGACCTGCATGCCTTCGCGCAACTTGAACTGGGCGATCGACTTGCGCGCCTTTTTGATGATCGGCTTCTGGCCCGTGATGATGCTGACGTCGCGCACGGTGGCGTCCAGCGCCTTGCTGTTGGCGATAGCCTCGCCCACGCCGACGTTCACGCTGACCTTGGCCAGACGCGGCACCTGCATCGGGTTCTTGTAGCTGAAGTCACGCACCAGCGCGGGTACGACGTCACGTTCGTAGCGCTCGTGCAGGCGCGACTTGCCGATGGACGCCTGGGGCGCATCGGCCGCCGGCAGCGACTCGATGGTGGCAGGCTGAGGATTGCGGGCCACGCTGTGTTACTCCCTCGCCATCTGTTCGCCCGAGGCGATGGCGATGCGCACCTTGCGACCGTTGGCCAGCGTGTGCGCGCGCACGCGCGTGGGCTTGCCACTCTTGGGATCGGCCAGCGCCAGGTTCGAAAGGTGGATCGGCTGCTCGACGTCGACGATGCCCGCCTGCCGAGCCCGACCCGGCTTGAAGTGACGTTTGCTGATATTGATGTCCTGGACCAGGGCCGTGCCTTTTCGGGGCATGACCTGGCGCACCACACCCTTTTTGCCGGCTTCCTTGCCAATCAGGACGATCACCTCGTCGCCCTTTTTGATCCGTGCGAGCGTCATAGGACTTCCGGTGCCAGTGAGATGATCTTCATGTAGTTGCGCTCGCGCAGCTCGCGGGCGACGGGTCCGAAAATGCGAGTGCCCTTCGGATTGTTTTTGTCCTGCAAGATCACCGCGGCATTGTCGTCGAAGCGAATATAGGAGCCGTCGGGCCGCCCGTACTCCTTCGCCTGCCGCACGATCACCGCCTTGACGACTTCGCCCTTTTTCACGGAGCCACCAGGGTTGGCGACTTTGACGGTCGCGACGATCACGTCGCCAATCGAGGCTTCGAACTTGGAGCCGCCGGCGACGACGCGAATGCACATCAGCTCGCGCGCGCCGGTGTTGTCGGCGACGCGCAAGCGGGTCTGGGGCATGATCATCGCTACGCCTCGACCTCGGCGATCTCGACGGGCTCACCCGTCCCACGCCGCAGGATCTGCTGCACCACCCAGTGCTTGTCTTTACTGATCGGGCGCGACTCGGCAATGATCACCGTGTCGCCGATCTGACAGCGGTTGCCCTCGTCGTGCGCCTTGAAGTGGCGGGTGTGGCGCAGCGTGCGGCCGTACAGCCGATGCCGCGTCACCAGCTCCACGGCCACGACGACTGTCTTGTCCATCTTGTTGCTCGAGACGCGACCCGTCTTCGTCCGTCGCGGCTTGCGTGGATCAGGCATTCGACAGCTCCCGCTGGCGCTGCAGGGTCCGCACGCGCGCGATCTCTTTGCGCACGGTGCGGATGCGCGCCGTGTTGGTGAGCTGCCGAGTGGCGAACTGGAAGCGCAGCTTGAACATCTCCTCGCTGAGCTCCTGCAGACGAGCCTCCGGATTGGTCACCGGATCGGCAGTTCTCTTTTGACGTCCTCGTGCCGGCGCCCGGCTACTCGTGCGCGACTGCCGCGGTTTCCTCTCCGCCACTGTCGAGGCCCTCCCTCATCATGAATTTGGTTGCGACTGGCAGTTTGTGGGAGGCGAGTCGCAGCGCCTCGTGCGCAAGCTCCTCGCGCACGCCGCCGATTTCGAACAGCACGTGCCCAGGCTTGACGACCGCGACGTAGTGGTCAGGTGCCCCTTTGCCCGAGCCCATGCGGGTCTCGGCGGGCTTGGAGGTGACCACCTTGTCGGGGAAGATGCGAATCCAGACTTTGCCGCCACGCTTGAGGTGGTGGGTGATCGTGCGGCGAGCGGCCTCGATCTGCCGAGCGGTGATCCAGGCGGGTTCGAGGGTGCGGATGCCGAAGTCGCCGAAGGCAATCGTGTTGCCGCGACTAGCGACGCCGCCGAGGCCGCCGTGGGTGCGTTTGAACATCTTGCGATGCTTCATCCTTTTGGGCTGGAGCATCTCAGAGATCCTCAGTCCGTGGGGCTGCGGCTGGTGGCGTCGGAGGCCGCGGCGGCGTGGGGGCGGGCCGCGATGGAGGGGTGGGCGGCGTCGGGGCGCTCGGGGCACTCGCTTCGGCCGGCTGACCGGCGCGTGGCCGAATGTCGCCCGAATCCTCACCTGGCTCGAACACGCCGCCGCGCGAGTAGTCCACCTCGGCGGGAACGGCCGGCGCCACTGGCTCAGGTGCCGGCGCCTCGGGCGCAACTTCAGCCCGCACCGTGGCCCGCGGCCCGCGGCGATCGGGCTGCCGCTGCTCGGCGTTGACTTCTTCAGGGCTGCGGCCATCGGGCGTGAAGTCGCCGCGATACACCCACACCTTGACTCCGATGATCCCGTACGTGGTGTGCGCCTCGGTCTGCCCATAGTCGATGTCCGCGCGCAGCGTGTGCAGCGGCACGCGACCCCAGCGGTCCCACTCGCGGCGACTCATCTCCGAACCGCCCAGTCGACCCGACACCTGGACGCGCACGCCCTTGGCGCCAAACCGCTGTGCGCGCTGCACGGCCTGTTTCATCGCCCGTCGAAACGCGACGCGTTTCTCCAGTTGATCGGCAATCGAGCGCGCCACCAGCATGGCGTTGATCTCGGGCTGGCGAATCTCCTGGATGGTGACCCGAATCCGCTTGCCGGTTTTGGCCTCCAGCGTCCGCCGCAGCTCTTCCACCTTGACGCCGCTCTTGCCGATGACGATGCCCGGCTTGGCCGCGTGGATGGTGACGGTGATCATGTTGGCCGAGCGTTCGATCTCGACCTTGGCCACGCCCGCGTCGGCCATGCGGGTCATGATGTGCTCGCGCACGCGAATGTCTTCGAGCAGGAGGTCGGAATACTCCTTGCCCGTGGCGAACCAACGTCCGTCCCAGTCTTTGACCGATCGCTCGCCGACTTTGATGCCGAGGC
>JAFAWJ010000870.1 GCA_019242065.1 Chloroflexota bacterium | reverse complement strand
GGGGAAGGCGTCAGACACGCATGTTGAGCATGCCCGCCACGCGCTTGACCCGCGCGAAGCGAACGCGGGGATGCTCGGGCTCCATCTCGCGCCGCTCGAGCACTTCCTCGTAATAGTCCAGCACCTCCGCGGCTACCCGCGGCCAGTCGTAGTCGCGCGCCTTCAGCCGCCCCGACTGCCGCATGCTCGCCCGCAGCTCGGGATTGCCCAGCAAGCGGCACAGGCCGTCGGCCAGCGCCCCCGGATTCTGGCGCTCGACCAGCAGCCCTTCCTCGCCATTGGTCAGCACGTCGCGATAGCCAGGAATATCCGACGCCACGATCGGCGCCCCCGCCGCCATCGCTTCGAGCAGTACGATGCCGAAGCTCTCCTGACCCGTGTTCGGCGCGCAGAAGACGTCGCACGCCTGGTAATAGCGCGGCAGATCTTCGGCCGCCACGTAGCCAGCAAACATCACGTCCGACGGCGACCATCCCTGGCGTGCCGCGAACCGCTTGTAGCCTTCGAGCGGTCGCCCGCGCCCGACGACCACCAGCCGCGCCTCGGGCTGGCGTTTGAGCACCATCGGCCAGGCGCGCAATAGAAACCGCAGCCCCTTGCGTTTTTCCAGTCGGCCGACGAACAAAACCGTCGGCCGCCCGTCGGCCAGCTCGTCGAGTGGCGGATAGCGGGTGTTGAAGCGCGGGAAATCGATGCCGTTGGGGATGATGCGATAGTCCGAGGGAAAGTACTCGCCCACGAAGTCACGCGCCGCTGTAGAGACGGCGATGTGCCCGTGCAGCTTGCGGAAAAACGGCTGCACGATCGGCTTGCCGTAGAAGTACGTCAGCGGCGTGTTGCGGAAGGCATGGAAGGTCCCGATGTTGGTCGTCGTCGAATGCCGCAGCACCGTGAGCGGCAGCGCGGGCATCATCGGCTCGTGGAGGTGGATCAGGTCGAACTGCTCCTCCTGGAGGAGCCGCTTGGCCTGCAGGTACGAGCGCAGTGACAAGGTGATCCGCGCCACCGACCCGTTGGCGGGGATGGACACGACCCGCCCGATGCGATGCACGGGCGCGTCGACTGGCAGGCTGGGTTCGGTTTCGTCGTCAGAGGACGGCGCGATGATGTGCACCTCGTGTCCGCGGGCGCGGAACTGCTCGGCGAGATGCCAGACGTGCTCGGTGACCCCACCCGGATACGCGAAGTCGTATGGGGAGACGAGCGCGAGCTTCATGGGAGTGCGGGCATCACCGAACCTGTGCTTCGGGCCACCGCCGCTGGAAGACAGTCCATTGCTCGGGATGATTGGCGACATAGTACTGCAGGCGTTCGGCCACGGCCTGAGTTACGCGCAGGATGTCGAGTCTCCGATTGCCGCTGCGTTGGACCTCGGGGAGCGTCTCGAACCAGGCGTCGAAGCGTCCGCCAGCTTTGCGAACCGCCACGGCGATGATGATCGGGGCGCCCGTGCGAATGGACAGCCAGGCCGCCCCCTCCGGAAACCGCGTGGGCGCATCGAAGAAGTTAATACTTGGCCCGGTGCCCGCAACGTCGCGGTCGGTCACCAGTCCGATTACCTCGTTTCTCCGCAGCGCCAGCAGCATCTCGCGGGCGGCCGCCGCGCCAGCCGGCAGCAAGCGCGTACCGAGCACCTGGCGCTGTTCCGCGAAGAAGTCGAATACTTCGGCTGGCTCAAATTGCTCGATGACACCCGTGACCGGGTAGCCGAGCCCGGGCAGAATCTGGGCGACCAGCGCCACGCTGCCCAGGTGCGCCCCGGCGCAGATGACGCCGCAGCCCGCCGCGCGCGCTCGGTCGAGGTGTTCGATGCCGTGGATGTCCACCATGTCGAGCAGCTGCGCATAGGTGAAGTGCGGCAGCGCAAGCGTGTCCCAGTAGTTCAGGGCGCCGTGGTGAAAGACCCGCGCCACCAGGGCGCGACTGGGCGGATGTCCCAGCACATGCTGCAGGTTGTCGCGCACCGCCGCGCGTGACTCCGGACGGCTGAGGTACCACAGCGCCCCGAACGCCCGGCAGATGGGCTCGGCGTAGGTCTGACGCGGCAAGCGGCCGGCCCCAGCACTGGCCGCCCGCAGGAAAGCGACGAACAGCCGAACGCTTAGGGGAGTAACTCGGCCGTCGCGCCGGTCGGCCACATATGGCGAAACATGAACCATTGGTCGGGGTACCGACGAATGATGCCCTCCAACCAGCTCATGATGCGTTGCATGACTAGAGACGGGTCGTCACCTCTCTCGCCGACAATAGGCGGGCCAATATGGGCAAGATAGCCGGAACCGCCTGGATCGCGAACCAGGGCTGCCGGCACGACGGGTGAGCCAGTGCGCAGCGCCAACGTCGCGGCTCCGCCGGGCACGCGCGTCGGGCGACCAAAAAACGTCACCGCCACCCCATCGTTGGACAGCGGACGATCGACCAGCACGGCCAGCCCTTCCTGCTGCCGCAGGGCGACCAGCATGTCGCGCAGGCCGTTTTCAATTGGAATGGCTTTGACGCCGGCCGCGGTGCGCGTGCGTTGCACGCGCTCGTTCCAGCGCGCGGGTTTCAACGTTTCGACCAGCGCGCTGACTGGTCGGCCGCGGGCAGCAAACGCCGCGCCAGCCATGTCCCAGTTGCCGATGTGGCCCGTTGCAAAGACGACGCCCTTGCCCACGGTATACGCGGCGTCGACGTGCTCCCAGCCTTCGATACGAATGTTTTCGACCAGCTCACGCGACTTGAGATGCGGCAGGCGCACCAAGTCGACCATGTACCGCGCGTAGTTGGCGAAGGCGGCACGCGTGAGACGCTTCGCTTCGTGCTTGCTGGCCTGCGGCCCGAGCACCTGGTGCATGTTGTCGGTGGCACGCCGCAGGTGGCCGCGCGCGAAGATTTCGAGGGCAATCGGCGCGCCCCAACCGGCCAGCCGATAGGCCACGCTGACCGGCACAAACCGCATGAGGAACGTGCCCGTGACGTGCAGCCAATAGATCATTCGTCGCGGACAATATCGGGTAGGGGCCTCTCTCGACAAGCTGCCAGCAGGCACCTTTGTTACACTTGGCGGGTGCCCGCGGACGAACTGATCCTGACGCTTCAGGAGCTGCACGGCCGGATCTCGACCTTACTGGTGCGTCTTTGACGCGGCTGGCAAACAGGCACGTCTGAAAGAGCTGGATACCCAGGCCGCCTCCCCTGACCTGTGGGCCGACCAGCATGCTGCGCAGCAGGTCATGCGCGAGCTCGCCGGTTTGCGCGAGGAGCTCGACCCGTGGCTGGCCGTCGAGCGACGGACGCGCGACACCCTCGAGTTGGTGGAGCTGGCTGCGCTGGAAGACGATCAGAGTGTGCTGGAGGAAGCCCAACGCGATACGGCCACCCTGTCGAAAGAAGTTGACGACCTCGAATTCAAATTGCGGCTCAACGGCCCCTACGATCGCTCCGACGCGATCATGACCATCACGGTCGGGCTGGGTGGCATCGACGCCCAGGACTGGGTGCAGATGCTCATGCGCATGTACCTGCGCTGGGGTGAGCGTCGCAAGTTCCAGACGGACGTGCTCGACCTGGCCGAAGGTGAAGAGGCCGGCTACAAGTCGGTGACGATCACGCTGCGCGGCCAGAACGCCTACGGGTATCTGAAAGGCGAACGCGGCAACCATCGGTTGGTACGACTGTCGCCGTTCGACCAGGCGCATCGCCGCCAGACGTCGTTCGCGCGGGTCGAGGTGATGCCTGACGTTGGCGAGGCGGCGCCCATCGACGTGCGCGACGAGGACGTCGAGTTCGAGGCGTATCGCTCAGGTGGGCCGGGCGGCCAGAACGTCAACAAGGTCAGCACCGCCGTCCGTCTGCGACACAAGCCGACGGGCATCGTCGTCACCGCCCAGACCGAGCGTTCACAGCTCCAGAACCGAGAAAACGCGATGCGCCTGCTCAAGAGCCGACTGGTCGAGTTAGAGCTGGAAAAGCGGGAAA
>JAFAWJ010000727.1 GCA_019242065.1 Chloroflexota bacterium | reverse complement strand
CGGTGCGTCGAGCGCTGGCTGCACGTCGACCGGGGCGCGTGCCCGAGTCCGCCGCGAGACGGTGCGGACCAGGGAGCGGATGACTGAAGGCAAGGAAGGCAACTCGAGCCAGCCAACGCGGCTAGCGGCTGCCACAAGGAGGAACATGATGACCCAGGATCGCCTGGACCGGAACAGCGAGCACGCCTCGCTGCTGCAGCACTTGTTGGACGCACCGGTGGGCCGCCGCTGGCTGCTCAAGGCCGGCCTGGGCTCGGCCGCAGCCGTGGCCGTGGCCAACCTGCCCACCTGGTCGGGCCCGACCGGCGTCCTCGCCCAGACCACCAGCGACGGGGGTGGCTCGTCGACGGGCGTGACCTTGCAGTTCGCGCTCGGCGACGCCCTGGCCGGCGTGGGCGTGCAGCCGACGCCGTCGGCCGGCCCGAGCGCGAGCACCACGCCCGCAGCGGCGCTAACGCCGAGCAGTGGCCCGAGCGCCGAGGGCAGCGCCACCCCGCGCGCCACCGACACCCCCGAAGCAACGGTCACCGTCGAACCGACCCGCATCGGCGAGCCGACCGAAACGCCGGCGACCACCGAGGGCCCGTCCGCACAGGGACGGGACGGGCTCGTCTTCGGGGCGCTGCTGGCGGCGGCGGCCACTAGCACGCCAGCGAGCCCGACCGGTACCCCCACCGCGCGGCCCGCCGCCCCGACCAGCACCCCCACCGCCCAGGCCAGCGCGACGAAGACGTCCACGCCCCAGGCCACGCCGACCGATACGCCGACCGCCGCGGCGACCGCGAGCGCCACGCCCACGACCGCGGCCTCGCCCAGCCCGAGCCCGACACCCGCCGCGATCACGCCCACCACCTCGAGCTCCGGCATCTCCAACCTGACGCTGATCGCCAACGGTGCCCAGCTGCCTTTGATCGCGCATTCCGACGACACGCGCGCGGCTCTCAAGGCGCAGGGCGGCCTGTGGTCGGTCATGGACCTCGGGGCGCTGACCCACTACGTGACGGACGTGCCGCTACCATCCGATCGCTGCATGGTGGTCTCCGTGCAAGGCGCGCTCGGCACGAGCCAGGTGCTGGTGTCCCAGCTGGTGTATACGCCCGCAGATAGCCGGCGCGCCCTGGCGCAGCTGGCGGCCAGCAGCGGCGGGCTGACGAACCTGGTCGGCTCGCCGCAACGCCTGCAGGAGTTCGGACTGACCGCCGAGCAGATCAGCACACCGGAGCACCTGGTTCAGCTGGATTCGATCGTCGACACCCGCCAGGCACCCGCCGTCGCGCTCGTGTTCCATCACCCGAACGTGAGCACGATCGACACGACCGACGGTCCCGTCACCACGTCGCTGCTGGGCCAGCTGCCCGAGGTGCAGACGCTCGGGACCGCGATCTCGACCATGCGGCAGCAAGGCCAGAGCTACGCCACCTTCGTCAAGGCCACGAACGACGACGGCTCGGACGCCCAGATCACGATCAAGGGTGTCACATCCACGTTCACCACGATCCAGCTCAACCAGACCAACAACGACTTCACCAGCGCTCTCAAATCGGGCGTGACCGCCGGCATCCTCGGGGTGCGCAACTCCGGCGACCTCGGCCAGGTGATCGACAAGCCGCTGGACGCCTACCCGAAGGGCACGCCGGTCAAGACCTGGACGCAGCCGCAGGGCGCCACCCCACGGTCGACGCCCTACACGTCCGCGGCGGCAGCCGCCGGCGGCGGCGTCCAGGCCACCCTCAAGGTCGCCTACGAGCCCTTCCAGGTGCCCGTCTCCAACGGCCTGGTGTTCGGCACCGGCACCCAGATCACCAGTGGCTACAACAACGGCCAGGTGCAGCTGAAGATCTACAACAACTGGGTGCGCTGGGTCTGGGCCTACGTCCAGTACCTGGGCAAGAACGGCGAGAACCTGTCGACGGGTGTCGGCAAGTGGCCCGACACCCAGTACTCCCAGTCGCTGGCGATCGTGCCGCAGGTGTTCACCGTGCTGGGCATCCCGATCTGGGACACCAATACGGTCGATGTCGCGCTGAACTTCCCCAAGGACGCCCACACCGCGCGCCTGCTGTACTGCGGGCTGGGCTCGGACATCAACGGCGGCGGCTGGCGGCAGTACTTCCCGGCCGACGCCTACCCCGACCGGATTGCGCCCACCGACGAGGTGCTATTCCCGGCGCTGGTGACGGGCATCGTCACCATCGGCATCAACGTCTTCGCGCTGGCTACCGACATCGCGGCCGCGGCCGCCTGGACCGCCAGCCGCCAGTTCTTTGCCGGCGAGGCCTTCGGCACGGAAGCGCTCAATGCCCTGAGGGCCTTGACGCAAGGCTCGAAGGTCCTGACCGCGGCCGAGACGGCCGGCACCCTGGTGGCCGCCGGTGGTGCCACCTACGCCGACATCGAGGGCCGCGGCGAGAACGTCACCAATCTGTGGAGCATCCTGCTCAGCCTGGGCAGCGCCATCCCCAAGATCCTCTTCAGCCCGGCGGCGGACGAATTCTGGGTCAAGGTCGCGCTCGCCATCGTGGGCGTCGAGACAGCCAGCAAGATCATCAACGCCATCCCCTTCATCGGCGAGGTGATCGCGATCGTCACCGTGGCCGGCGACGTGGCGACGCTGGCCGAGGTGTCGGCCGAGACGATCGTCGCGCCCTGGGTTATCGAGAACGAGGTCAACCTCACCTACCAGGCGACGGTCACGGTCAAGCACGACCCGCGCGACGCCACCTGGCCCGTGACGGGTCGGTCGTGGAAGCTCGAGACGAAGTTGGACGACGCCCCAGCCTCCAACGCCCTGACCGGCGACCTCAATGCGGACGGGCGTGTGCAGTCCGACGATCTGGTGCTCCAGGTGACCGCCCCGTTCGGCGGCGCGACCATCCAGTGGAGCCTGGTCGTGCTGGACGAGGCCGGCAATCAGGTCGGCACCGGCGTCTCGGGCAAGCTTACCAACGACGATCCGGCCAACCCGCCGACGACGGTCGAGTTCGCCATCACCGAGCTGCCGGCCACGGTCGACGCCACCACCGTCTTCCAGCGCGCCGACACGGTCACCTACAGCGACTCCGCCGGCGGCTACACCTGGTCGAACCAGGTGACACTGGACGGCACGCGTCAGAGCGGCGTCATCCAGGAGGTGACCGGCGTGACTGTCTCGACGACCTCGGGCGTGGTGGGCGTGGTCTGGAAGCAGAACGACCGCTACTAC
>JAFAWJ010000691.1 GCA_019242065.1 Chloroflexota bacterium | reverse complement strand
CGGCGACACTGCCGGCGCCGAGCGCTAGCATCATGTACCCCAACTGGCTAACCGTGGAGTAGGCCAGGACGCGCTTGATGTCGTTGGTGGCCAGGCCCATGCTGGCGGCGAAGATGGTGGTGAAGCCGCCGATGATCGCCACCACGGTCAGCGCCAGCGGCACGGCCTGGAACAGCGGGTACGTGCGCGCGATCAGGTACACGCCAGCGGCGACCATCGTCGCGGCGTGGATCAGCGCGGAGACGGGGGTCGGGCCCTCCATCGCATCCGGCAGCCACACGTGCAGCGGGAACTGGCCGCTCTTGCCGACCGCGCCCGCGAACATGCACAGGCACGCCCAGAACAGTGCGGGTTGACCCAGCAGACTCGGGCTCCACAGACCGCCGCTGTGGGACTGGGCCTGCTGGAACAGCTCGGGCAGCTGCAGCGTGCCGCCGCGGTTCCACAGGATGATCAGACCGATCAGGAAGCCCACGTCGCCGACGCGGGTCGTCAGAAAGGCTTTTTTGGCCGCGACCCAGGGTGGCAGCAGGTGCACGCCGCGGCGAGCAGTCCGGTCGTACCAGAAGCCGATCAGCAGGTAGCTGGACAGGCCGACCAGCTCCCACCCGATGAAGAAGAACAGCATGTTGTCGGCGAGCACCACCACCAGCATGGCGAAGGTGAACAGCGACAGGTAGGCGAAGAAGCGGCTGTAGCCCGGGTCCAGGTGACCGTGCTCGATCATGTACGAGCGCGAGTAGATGTGGACCAGGAAGCTGACGCTGGTGACGACGATCAGCATGATCGCGGTCAGCGAGTCGACGCCGATGCCCAGCGGCAGCCACGTCTGCACGCCGTTGACGGTGGGCGCGTCGCCTGGATACAGGCGCAGCCAGTTGATCTCCAGACTCGCGGTCTGGCCGGCCATCACCTGCGCGAAGACGACGAAGGCCAGCACCACGGCCACCGCCATGGCCGCGATGGCCACGGTTGCCGAGAACATCTTGCTGGTGCGGGTGACGAAGACGATGAGCAGGAACGCCAGGAGTGGCAGCCCGAGGATGATCAGCGCAAGAGTGGTCAGCATTTACCCCTTCATTAGATCGAGCTGATCGACCTGGATCGTGCGGCGCTGGCGGTAGACGGCGATGATGATCGCCAGGCCGACGGCGGCCTCCGCGGCCGCTTGCGTGATGATGAAGATGGCGAAGATCTGGCCGGCCATCTCCTGGCCGCTGGTCGGTGTGACGTAGCGGGCGAAGGCGACCATCAACAGGTTGACGCCGTTGAGCATCAGCTCGATCGACAGCAGAATGCCGATGGCATTGCGGCGTGAGAGGACGCCGTACATGCCCAGGCTGAACAGGATGGTGCCGAGGACCAGGAAGTGGCGCAGTCCGGGGATCAGAAATTCCACGCCGCCCCCTTGTGCTCAATCCTTGGCAGCATTCGCGCTGTCGGTACCAGGGGGCAGCGATCGCGCGTCATTCTTCCCTCGCGATCACGATCGCGCCGATCAGAGCGACCGTTAGCAACAGTGAGGCAATCTCAAAGGGCAGGACGTAGCGCGTCAGCAGCAGGCCGCCGATCGACTCGGCCGTCGGCATGTCCAGCAAGGTGTCGCGGATGTGCCACGGGGTGAAGATGACCACCCACACCGAAATGACGCCGACTACCAGCGCCACGGCCAGGGCGCCGAAGCGCTGGGCGCGGCCCACGAGCCCGGGCACGTCAATCTGCCCCGGCGTCATGAAGATCGCAAAGATGATCAGCACCATGATCGCGCCGACGTAGACCGCCAGTTGTGCGACCGCCAGGAAGTCGGCGCCCAGCAGCGCGTACATCAGCGCCACACCGCCGAGCACGGTCGTGAGTGCCAGTGCCGAGCGGATCAGGTTCCGAATGGTGAAGACCATCATGTACGCGGCCGCGATGGTGGCGATGGCCGTGATCCAGAAGGCGGCGCTCGCGACGAACGTGGTGAACGGGTCGGTGGTGCCTAGCACGCGGCCGCGGCCCTCCTACCGTGCGGGCGGGTCATCGTGGCGCGGGCGGCGTCCAGCCGCTGGCCTTGAGGCGGGCGCGGTACACCCTGGCTCGCTCCGCGGCGGGCAGGTTTTTGAGGTCGTCGTCGCTGATAGTGAGCGGGTCGAAGTCCGTGGGCACCGCGGCGGCAGGCGCCGGCGCCGCGGGACCAGAAGCCGTGGCGGCTTGCGGGGCCACGGCCGAAGACACATTTGCACCACCAGCAGGAGTTGCAGCAGCGG
>JAFAWJ010000675.1 GCA_019242065.1 Chloroflexota bacterium | reverse complement strand
AAGCTGACCACCGACCGCGGACTTGTCGGCTGGGGCGAAACCTACCGTCTGGCTGGCGCCGAGGCCACCATCCGCGAGGTCCTCGCGCCACTACTCATCGGCACTCCGCCAGTCCCGTCGAAGGCACTCCACCAGCGCATGCTGTCCGCCACCTTTGAAAATGGCTTGGCCGTCGGCGGCGTAGACCTGGCGCTGCACGACCTGTGGGGCAAATCCCTCGGCGTGCCGGTACATGCCCTATACGGCGGAGCGCGCCGCGACACAGTCCACGCCTACGCCTCCTTACCCGGCTATTACGACGACCGAGACCCCGAGGACCACTGGGTGGACGAGGCCCTCGACCTCCAGGTCCGCGGCCTGCAGGCGATGAAGTTTCGCATCGGCCGCTTCCCGCCCGAGCGGGAGATGCCCATCCTCGCCCGGGTGCGAGAAGCACTTGGCCCCCACACGTGCCTCATGGCCGACGCCAACGCCGCCTACTCGCCCGCCCGCGCCGTGCGCGCCGCCGATGCCCTGCACGAGCTGGACTTCCGGTGGCTCGAGGAGCCGCTGCCACAAAACGGCTATCGGGGCTATCCCGAGCTGCGCGCTCGCCTACCGCTGCCCCTGGCGGGCGGCGAAGGACTCACCACCCGCTGGGGCGCCAACGAGACGCTGCGGCGTGGCTGCTTCGACATCATCCAGCCCGACGTCAGTATCTGCGGCGGTATCGCCGAGTGCCTGTTCATCGGCGAGCTTGCCGAGCTCTCACAGGTTCAGTGCATTCCCCACTGCTGGGGCGGCGCCCTGACCCTGGCCGCCACCCTGCATGTCGCCGCGCTGCTGCCCGAGCCGAGCCGCATGCCCGACGTCGAGCCGCCGCTGCTGGAGCTGGACGTGACCGAAAACCCCTTCCGCGACGCGGTGGTGCGCAACTCCCCATTTCAGCTCCGCGATGGCGCGGTAGCAGTTCCAACCGCCCCCGGGCTGGGCATAGAAATAGACGAGCCCACCCTCCGCCGCTACGCGATCAGCTAACCAAGCTCGACCGCCTGCCCCAGCGCACTGGAGCGATACCCAGCTTCCACCATCGCCACCGCCGCCAGGCCATCTTCGCCTGTCACCGGCGGCTCCCGCCCCTCCCGCAGCGCATCGACAAAATCCTGCACCATGTCGATAAACGCCTCCAACCGCACGAAGTCCAGCGGCCGATTGACATAGTCCATCTCCGCCTGCTCGTAGACAATCCGCCACGCGTCACCCTGACCTACCTGCAAGGCGCCATAGCCGTGCGCATCCAGGTTGCCTAGCGACCCGACCACTCGCGCACGAAAGTCGGTGTGCTCCCAACCCGGACTCGGCACCTCATAGCTGAGCCACAGGTTGGCCATGACGCCGTTGGTGAAGGTCAACGTCGTCATGGTGCTGCGCGGCGTCTCGCCCTCGTTATTGTAGTTGGCGATGAGCGCATACAGCCGCGACGGTTCCGCACCCGCGATCCAGCGCAAGTAGTCGAAGCAGTGCGAGCCGGCGTCGAGGAACAGTCCGCCTTCTTTTGGGTCGCGGAACCACTCCTTGCCGATGAACGGCAAGCGTGGATAGAGCCACCACAAGGTCAGCATCCGCACCTCGCCGATCTCACCCCGCTGGATGCTGTCATGCAGCTTGCGAGTCGATCCGCGATAGCGCCACGGCTTGATCACTGACAGCTTGACCCCATGCTGGCGGCAGGCGTCGATCATCCGCCGACACTCCGCCGTCGAGGTGGCCATCGGCTTTTCGACCAGCACGTGCTTGCCATAGCTGGCCGCCAGCGCCGTGTGCTCCGCGTGCGCCGATTGCGGTGAGGTGATAATGACGGCGTCGACATCCGGTCGCCGCACGAGCGCCTCCACTGACGGCTCAGCGGCGATGCCGTAGTCCGCCGCCAGCCCAGGTGCGCGGCTGCCGCCAGCGACCGCCACCAACCGGGCGCCGCTGTTGTAACGGGCGACACATTCGGCATACGTCCGCCCCATGTAGCCCGAGGCAATGATGCCGATGCCAATCTGCGGTCGCTCCATTCAGGAGGCTCCCCTCGTGGTCCGCCCGTTCGGAATTTGCACCAGCACAATCTCCAGCACCAACGCGACCACCGCGCCAACCACCACCGGCTGCGAAAGCAGCTGCGTCGCCACCGGCGGCAGCTTCGTCCCCAACGAGGTCATCAGCGGCGGCAGCCCCGTCCCCAGAATCACCGCCAGACCACCCACCGCCGCGTGCCGCGGCGTATCTGGCGTGCGCGCCAGCGCCGCCACACCCGTCATGATCAGCGACGCCGCCGCTGGCAGAAAGATGCCGCCGACCACCGGATCCGGCGTGGCCGCCAGCACCGCCCCGAGCTTGGGAATAAACGCCAACACCAGGAAAATAATCCCCGCCACGGTGACGGCAAATCGGCTGCCAACCCCCGTCAGCTTCAACAAGCCGACGTTCTGTGCGTACGCCGTCGTGGCGAAGCCACCGAACACCGACGAGATCATCGACCCCAACGCCTCACCCGAGACACCCAGTCGGATGCGCTGGTCGGTAATTGGCGTCCCGACGATCTCGCCAGCGGCGTAGTACACGCCTATGGCCTCGATGATGGCGACAAGGAATGCAAACAGCAGCGCCAGTGTGACGCCGGCGTCGAACTGCAAACCGCCATACGGCAGCAGTTGCGGGATGCCGATCCACGCCGCGCTGCCCACCGCCTCGAACGACAGCCGACCAAAAACCAGGCTGAGCGCGTCGCCAATCAGCAAGCCCCAGATGAATGCGTACGCCCGCCATGGACCGGTGCCGAACGAGCTAAGCAGCAGGACGGTCAGCAAGGTTGCGGTCGAAATGGTCAGCGTCTGCGGGCTGCCGAAGTCCGGACTCGACGGATTGCCGCCGAGAAACTCCTCCAGCGTGAAGCCCGCCAACGCGATGCCCACCAGCAGAATAACCGCGCCGGTGACCGCCGGCGAGAACAGTCGCCGCACCAGCCCCAGCAGACCGCTCGCGGCGACGATGAACACTAGCGCGCCGCCGATCAACAAGCCGGTGGTCGCCATCGCCAGTTGGCCGGCTTTGGCGAACCCGATCATGAGTCCGTCGAAGGCTGCCGACGGACCCTCGACAACCGGCAAGCGGACCAGCCGGGTGGACTGGGTCAACGTCACCAGTCCAGCCGCCAGGAAGATGGCGTTGATCAGGTTGCCAGCCAGTGCCGCCGACAGACCGCCCACCGCCGCGACGAAGACCGGGTCCAACCAGACGTTGGACACGAGCACGTGTTGAAAGCCCAGGGCGATCGCTTGCGGGACTGGCGGTCGCTCCTCGAGGCCGATCGTCAGCGTACTGGCGGGCTTGAGGACGAGGTCACCTTCGGGGTCCGTTGCGACATCAGTTGCCATTGAGTTCCCCCTGTGTCGATGGAGTGGCGTACAGTCCGAGATCCGGATGTTCGAATTCCCAGCGGCCGGCGCTGGCATCGGGCTCGAGATCCGTCCAGCGCAGCAGTTCGAGCACGTTGAAGCGGCCGTCGTGGTGCCAGGTCGCCGCCACGTCGCCCATGCGGCCGAGCGGGCAGACGCGATCGAGTCCCAGACGACCGAGCGCTCCGGCCAGCGCGCGCGTCCGCTCGGGGCTGGCGGCGACTCCGCAGGTTTGCAAATAGCGACGAACGGCGGCGGCCAGGCGCGGGACGTCGTGGAGCAGGTCATCCACGGGCTTGACGAAGACGACGCGATTCAAACACGAGGCCTGAAACTGTGGGTCAGCGTCGAAGATGACGACGGCGTCGCCCGCCGCGAACACCGCGACGTCGGTGTTGTCTTCCGGTGGGCGGGAAACGTCGTTTTCGGCTACTGCGCCGTCATGCTGTGTTGCGCCCAGCACCTCGCGTAGCTCGTACTGTCGGCGCAGCTGCGCCAGGCTGCTGGCCTCCGCCAGCGTCAGCTGCCCCCGCGGCACGCTGGCGGCGTACTCGCCAAGCGCCTGTGCGAGCGCCGCCGCAAAGTCAAGCGGCGACGTGTCGCCGCCCCGCTCCACGTACACCACATGCGGCGACAGACACCCCTGCTGGTCATATTTGACGACGTCATACGCCGCTCGCCGCAGCGTTTCCGGCAGCGGCTGCGCCGCCAGCGCTTCGCGGCCGACCACGCCAAAGCTCAGCTTGTGGCCGTAGGCGATAAAGCGCCGCTCGGGCGGCACCTGCGCTCGCACCGACTCCACGGCGCGCTCACTGCCGTAGGCGATAACCGTCTCCGCCTGCTCGAACGCAACCGACTCCAACTGTGTGTCACCACCTCGCCAGTAGCCGACCGCAAGACAGTCCGCCAGTTCCGGATCCACCTCGGCGATAGATTCCGCCAGCAGCGTGGCGAACAGCGGCTCCTCCGACGCGACTTTGCCAAAACTGGCAGACTTCGCCAGCAGTGCCGCAACCAGACTCTGCGCTGGCAGGCCAGGCACATTGCCACTCCACACGTGGACCGTCAGCCGCGGACCAAATGCGCGCGTCCAGCCACCACCCCGCGCGCGCGGGACGAACTCATCGAGTACGGTCGGGTCAGGTAGCTCTTCCTCCAGCAGACGCCGGAGATTCTCGGCGCGGAGCATGCCGAGGTAGCTGACCAGCCCTTTGCGCACGGCGGGTTCGGCGTAGCCGGTGATCCGCGGCAGCAGAAGATCGGCTTCGCGTCGATACGCCGAGCTGGGATCGAGCCAGCGGTTGGCTACGCGATCGAGGATGGTGATGATGTGGCGCACGGGCAAGTCGGCGAGATATGCGTCGCGCGCGGCCGCGATTCGCTGGAGCTGCGCCGCCAAACCCGACGGCGACAAGCGCGGCACGCGCAGTTCGAGTCCACTGTCAAAGTGGAGCGTCTGCCACTCCGCAATGTCCGCATCCCGCACGCCAGGCAGCCAGCCGACGGAGCGCACCGTGAGTGTCCGAGCGTCAATCATCGACGTGCACCGTCCGTGCGCACCGCTTCGATCAGCTCGTCGAGTGCGATCGAACAGCCCCGTGCTTCGCTGGCGCTCGCACGCCCGAACAGCTCGAAACCGTCACCCACCGCGCGTCCGACGTCCTCGCTGAGCACCGCCAGCACTGAGGCGCGGTTGATCAGGTCCACGTGGAGCAGGAGTCCGCGCTCGCCGCGTGGAACTTCCTGGAGTGTTTCGGGGTCGACCACCAGCGTCCGCGCCCAGGGCGGTACAATTTTGCATCGCTCCACGGTGTTGGAGTTCGCCGCCGCGCGGAGTGTGTTGTCCAGGAACTGCGTGCCGTGCTCGGTCATCCCATACATGTTGACGATGTGGCTGGCTGGCACCCCCAGACGGTCGGTGATCAGGGCGTACAGCTCGTCGCGAGCGTATTCCCGCGAGCGACCTTTGTAGCCACCGGTGTCCATCACCCGACTGCCAGGCGGCAATTGGAAGCGCAGTCCGTGTGACTCGCAATATTCGAGAAAGTGGACCAGGCCGAAACTGGCGGCCAGGAGGCACACCGGTGTATCGGATGCGGTTGCGGAGTCCAGCGCCGCGGCCAGGCGCGTGGCATCCAGTCCGCCGGCGGTGGTGACAAACCATTGGTCAGTCGCGGCGCCTGCTCCGAAGGCTTCGACCATCAGCGTCAGCCAGTGCGCCAGCGACGAGTTCGGCATCTCGCTCCGGTGTGGGAAGAGCACCGCGCACCGCATGCGCTCCACGTCGGGCAGCACGTGCGCCTTGAAGTTCAATCGGGCGTTGAGGTCGTAGAGCCGCAGGCTGGGATGGAAGTGGCGGCTTTTGTGCTCGGGTCGGGTGGTGCCACTCGAGTTGAACTCCGCGGCGCCGTCGATCGGCTCGGTGGCCAGCAGCGTCTCCTTGAACGCGGCGATGGGCAGCGGTGGAATGTCGCGCCAGTGCCGCGCGGTGTGCGGCGTCTGAGCGCGGCGTTCGCAGAGGAGTCGATAGGCGCGGTTGTTGGCGAACTGGTAGGCAAAGAGGCGGAGGGCAAGCTCCGAGAACTCGGCGTCGTCGCGGGGGGCGTCGATGCCGCGGTGGACAAACGCCAGAAGCTCGGCCTCGAGCGGCGGCCCGCCGTCGACGGCCGCGACAGCTCCAGGTGACGCGCCCCGAGCCGCCGCGGCGCGTGCGGCTTGCTGTGACGGTCCGCCAGTCGTGGTATCTCCTTCCGCGTCAACGTGTGACCACTCGGGAGACGTCACATCCGTCGGTGCCAACGCGTGTGGCGCTTCGCGTGACGCCCCGTGTGCTATGCGTGGAGCGAGGTCCGGCACCACCACCGCGCGGCCCACGACGGCGCCCGAACGCAGCTCCGCCAGCGCCGCGCCCGCCTCCTCCAGCGCGTACTCGCCCGCGATCGGTACGCGCAGCGCGCCCGCCGCCGCCAGCCGCACCACCTCCACCAGCTCCGCCCGCGTGTTGCCAAGCGAGCTCAGCAGCCGCGTCTCGCGCAGCACCAGCTTGAGTGGATTGATGCGCAGTCGGGCGCTGCCGTAGCCGACCAGCACCAGCCGACCCTGCCGCCGCAACATGTCGATCGCCGCCAGCAGCGTGGACTCCGCACCCACCAGCTCGAAGACCGCGTGCGCACCCTCGCCGTGCGTCAGACGCGCGACCGCGAGCACGGGATCGCCGGCGCCCGCGTCGACCACGTCCGTGGCGCCCAGTTCGCGCGCCAGCTGGAGCTTGGCGCTGGACCGACCGATGGCGAGCACGCGGGCGCCGCGCAAGGCGCCCAGCTGGACCAGCGCCAGGCCAACGCCGCCGACGCCATACACCACGATCGTCTCGCCGGCGGCGACATGCGCCACGCTGTCGAGCGCGTGAAGGGCCGTAGCGGCGGCGCAGCCGAGCGGCGCCGCTTCACTTGCATTGAGCTCGGGCGGCAATGGCACCAGGCAGTCGGCCGGTACGCGAACGCACTCGGCGAAACCTCCGTCGGTTGACAGCCCCGGCTGGGGGCCGGCGTTCGGACACACCTGCTCCTGGCCGGACTGACAGAAGGCGCACTCGCCGCATGGCCGGCTGTAGTAGACAATTGCCCGAGATCCGACGAGCTCGGCAGCGCCGTCCACGACCTCGCCGACGATTTCGTGGCCTGGAGTCAAGGGCCAGACGCCAGGGTTGAGCGTGCCGTCCATCAGCTGCAGCTCGGTGTGACACACGCCGGCGGCGAGCACCCTGATCAGTGCCTCGCCGGGTGCCAGACGCGGGACTGGCAGGTGTTCGAGGTGGGGGGCGAGACCAGGTCCGTCCAGGCGCACCGCCCGCATGCGGCCGCCGCCTTCGGCGACCGGGCCGACTTCCGCGTCTCGACGCGAGTGGACTGCGCTACTCGAGTCCGCCTCAGGCAACGCGTTGTCACGCCGCTCCGTGCGAACGGGTGAGAGAGTACCGTTTGAACTTGTCGTTGCCTGCTGCATCGCCGTGTTGCTCCGCCACAAATCGGGCTGGATGAAACGGTCATCCGTCGAAAAGGGCGCGATGCAGCAGCACACGCGAACCAGGGCTGTTCGCATGTACCCCGCTTCCCTACGCTCGTTCTAACGAGATCAGGTTCGAAGAGTTGGTGGGC
>JAFAWJ010000638.1 GCA_019242065.1 Chloroflexota bacterium | reverse complement strand
CGACGCCGATCCACGTGCTCCCGGTGGAACGACGCCTCGGCTGATTCCCGAAACCACCGCCGCCGAGCTTGCCGCACAGACGGGTACGTTGCTGGTCGACCGCGCGCTGCTCGACGTCATGGCGACCGCGCGCCACCTCGAGCGCGTGCGGATCGTCAACGGACTGGTGCCAGGTCGGCTGACCGCGGCGCTGCGCGGCGAACATGTCGGGACGATTATCCATACGGGCGCGCACCCAGCCTGAGCGCCGCGCAGCGGAACTACCGACGACCGCGCGAACTTCTGGAAAAGGTGACCCTCAAGCCTGATTTCGAGTGACCGCGGTCAACGATCTCGGCGTCGACGCCTCACGCCGCCGCGGCCGGGGGCGCGCTGGCGACGCTGGGATACAGTCGACTGCCGTACAGGGCGAGCGCGTTGTCCCACAGGATCTTGCGCTTGGCTGCGTCGGAGATTGGCTGCTCCAGGAACATGCCCACGGCGCCGGGCATCGGCGAATCGCCATGTGGATAATCCGTGTTGGTTGAGGCCACCAACGTACCGCGGCGTAGACACGTGATCAAGGCATGCGCCCACCTGGGAACTACGCAGCGGCTAGAGACCGCTGCGGATCAGCTGGTGATCCATCGCAGCGCGTCTTCGCGTTGCGCCATGGAAAAACTCCGCATCTCGGACGGGACGAGCCAGCCGAACAGCGCCGCCATGTGGGCAACCCACTCGAGGTCGGTCACGATGGCAATGCGTTTCATGGCACGCAGGTACTCGGAAGCGACCTTCAGGTCCTGCCACATGGCACTCGGCGTCATGCCTGTGAACTCCGGCATCTCGACCACGAAGCGGACGTCGCCCTCTCTGGCAGCCCGCTCGAGCGCCGGAATCACGACGTCGCGATAATCCTCAGCTCGGACCGTGCCGCTGACCTCGAAGCCGATGACTCCGGCGGGCATTCCAGGCAGTTCTTTCAGCATGCTAGATGCTAGGCGTCGATGTGCGATCGGACAACGTAGGGCATCGGCCCGAGCCATGTGAGTTCGAGTAGCAGGAGTTGTGCGCGCGGCGCGTTTTGAACCGAGGCGCGCGGTGTCGATTGACTTACTTCAGCCACGTCTCCGTGTACCAGGGCGACTCGTGGGCGGTCCACGCGATGTTCTGGACGGTGGGACGGGCGACGTAGCTCGAGCCTGTGGTGGGCGCGACGAAGCCGACGAAGGACTCGTCGAGCAAGAGGTCGTTCATCTGGGAGTAGAGGGCGCGCTGCTTGGCGACGTCCGTTTCCTGCGCGGCGGCGTTCATCAGTTGGACGTACGTGTCGCTGGTGAAGCCGGAGTTGTTGAGCTGAGGGTTGAAGGCCTTGCCGTTGATCAGCGCGGTGCTGGGCGATAAGTGGACGTACGTGATCGACGCAAAGTACACGCCAAACCACAGGCGGTGGTTGACCTGGTCCACCCAGGTGGCGCTGTCCATGTCCTTCAGGTTCATCTTCAGGCCGAGCTTGGCGAGGTCGGCCTGGTAGATCTGGCCGAATCCGTCGGCCTCCGAACCCGGAGTGACCACATAGTCGAACTCCGGTACGGTCACACCTGACTGTTGCAAGAGCGACTTCGCTTTGTCCAGGTCAAACGCATACGCGCCCGCCTTGGACGCCTCGTAGGCCGGCGAGTACGTTGGCCACGGGAGGGGGTTGGATTGCACCAGCCCACCGGCGATGGTGCTGGCGTAGCGCTCACGATCGATCGCATAATTCAGCGCCTGGCGCAGCAACTTGTTATCAAACGGCGGCTTGGTCAGGTTCAGGCCAGTGACGTTGTAGCCGCCCGTTTGCGGGTTGATGCTGACCTGGTAGTTGGGGTCTTTCTGGAGGCGCACGAGGTCCACTAACGCGGGGGGCCGGGCGATGTCGATCTGTCCCGCCTCCAGGGCGGTAACCATGGCGACCTGGTCGCGGAACACCGGAATCTGGATGCTGTCCAGGTAGGGTTTGCCGGACTGCCAGTAGTTCGGATTTTTGGCGAGCGTCGCGTGGTCGCCGGGCACCCATTCGGCCAGCTTGAACGGGCCGGTGCCCACGGCGCTTGTCTTGGCGTCCGGCCCCTCCAGGGTGTCTTTGTCGCCGACCTGCATGAACTCCAGTAGATCGAACACGGTCGGACGTGGCTGGTCTGAGTGCAGGATGACGGTGTACTTGTCGGGGGTGTCGATGGTGGGGAACCACTGGGCCATGCCGGCGTACTGCGCGGCGGCCACTTTGGGATCGGCGGTGCGCATCAGCGTGTATTTGACGTCGTCGCTGGTCATCTCGCGGCCGGAGTGGAACTGCACGCCCTTGCGCAGGTTGAGCTTGATGCTCGTGAAGTCGTCGGTGTCCCAGCTCTCCGCCAGCATGGGCTGGGGTGTGAGCTGGCTATCGTACGCCGTGATGCGGTCGTAGACCCCAATCCAGGTCGCGTCGTTGCCAACTTTGTATTGCGGGTCCAGGTTGACGATGTCCAGGAAATAGCCCTGCTTCAGGGCGCCGCCTGTCTTCGGCGCGGCCGCTGGCGGGGCCGGTGCGGCTGTCACGCTGGTCGGCGGCGAAGTGGAGCCCGGGCTGAGGCTCGGGGCGCACGCCGCGACAAGCATGCCCACTGTGCCGGCTGCCAGAAGCCGCAACGCGCCACGCCTGGTCAACTCCCCGTCCGTCATGGCCACCTCCCTGCGTGTGTCGGATCCGTCAAACGAGTTTGAACACGCGCATCGCCGTACCCGCCAGGATGGCGTGTCGAGTTGTCGGGTCCAGGCCATCGGTCAATTCCGCGATCAGCTCTTGCGTCTGTCCCCACAAGCTCACGGCGTGCGGATAGTCGATCGACCACATCGTGGCACTGGCTAACCGAGGGTCGTCTTTGAGCAACCGAAAACCCAATCGGTCGTCGAGCACCGTGAAAAAGATATTCCTGCCGACGTACTCCTCTGGGTAGCGAGTGGGCAGGTTGGGGTACCAGTTGCCGCCTTTCATGTACTGGCGCTCGATAGTCATGTGCATTTGTTGGGTCCAGTACGGCACCCAGCCGACGTTCACTTCGGCAGCCACGAAGCGCAGATTCGGATGGCGAGCGAAGACGCCCGCGAAGACCATGTTCGACAGCGGAATCGGCCCGGTGAAGAACGACTGGACGATAGTCGAGGCGCGCATCGTCAGCGGGTCCAGGCCGGCCGTGGGCGGAATCGGCGTGGGCGCGCCGCCAAAGTTATGCAGGGAAACGGCGACGTCGGCATCAGTGGCGAGCGTCCAGAGTGGCTCGTAAAACGGATCGAGCAGCGGCCGTTTGGGAAACATCGGGACGTAGAGCGCGCGGGCGCCTTTGTCGAGCACGCGCTCGGCTTCGCCGAGCATGTCCTTTGGCGAATCGTCGGTCGGGATCAGGCACACGCCGATCAGACGACTCGGGTCCGCTGCGCAGAACTCGTCCAGCAGCCAGTCGTTGTAGGCGCGAAAGCAGGCAAGTTTGGCTTCCTGGTCGGCGTAGGTGTACAGGCGACCGGCGATGCCCGGATAGAGGACAGCCGCGTCAATGCCATCGCGCTGCATGTCTTCGAGGTGGGCCGCGCCGTCCCAGTTGCCACGCGGCAGCATGTCCCAGGTCCAGCCCATACCGCCGGTGCCCATCGTGTTCGGCACCGGGCTCGACGCCGGCGGCGTACCGTCCCAGCTCCAGCCCTCGCCGCCGTCCCCCGCCGGCATAAAGCGCGGCACGCGATCCTTCAGGGCGTTCGGCACCCGGTCCACGAACGTCCCCGGCGGCTCCATGACGTGGTTATCGGCGCTGACGACCCTCAGCTGCATGTTGCGCTCCCTCTCCCAGGGGTTCCCTCTGGGGCCGAGTATACGAGCGCGGTCAGACGGCGTGCCGAGATCTCATTCGGGGTGCAGACAACGGAAGACCTTTTCGGCGGTGAGCGGCAGGTCGGTGATGCGTGCGCCGCAGGCGTCGAAGACCGCGTTGGCGATGGCCGCGGCGGTCAGAATGTTGGAGGACTCGCCGATCGCCTTGGCCGCGAATGGCCCCGGGCCGTCATCCGAGTCCACCAGCTCCGTCAGCAGCGGCGGAACGTCGGCAGCGCTGGGCAGCTTGTACTCGCCCAGGTGTGTGGCACCCACCCGGCCGTCGACCATCGCCAGGTCTTCCATGACGGCGAAACCGAGGCCCTGGATGATGCCGCCTTCGATCTGTCCCTGGTGCATGCGCGGATTAATGATGGTGCCGACTTCGTGCGCGGTGGTCAGACGCTCGATCGCCACCTGACCTGTTTCGGGATCCACCTGGACTTCGGCAATCTGCGCGATGTAGCCGGTTGCCGCGGCGCTGCCGCGCTCGGCCTCGTAGGTGAACTCGGCACTCACCGCGCCAGGGCCGGGCCCCAGACTTCGCCCGAGGCGGGCCAACTCGGCGAGCAGCGCCTGCGCGGCGCCATGCGCGGCTCGACCGTGGACGTGCGTCACGCGACTGCCGCCGGCGCCGCTATCGGCAGGCGACGCCGACGTACCGAGCGTCTTCACACGGACCCGCCACAGGTCCAGTCCCAGAGTTTCGGCGACCACCTGCTGCAGCACCGTGAGCGCGCCCGTGCCGGTATCCGGGAGGCCGGTCTCGACCGTGACCTGTCCAGTGGGATCCAGGACCAGTCGAATGGTGGCGAAACCGGTGCCGACGCCGTGATTGCCGACCGCGATGCCACGTCCATGCCAACGCTGGCGAGGCGTGGCCCAGTCGGAAGCCGAAACGGCGCGCTCCACGACGGCCGCCTGCTTGCTATTGACGTGCTCGCGATTGCGCAGGCGGAACTCGACCGGGTCCATGCCGATGGCCTGCGCGAGCATGTCCATATGCGATTCTGAGACGAAGTAACACTGCGGGCTGCCCGGTGCCCGGGCATGTCCGCGGGGTACCGAATTGGTGTACACGCAGGCAACGTCGATCCGGTAGTTGGGAATGGTGTAGCTGCCCACGAGCTGGTGTCCGCCGACGCTTACCGTCGGCGTGGGCTTGAATCCACCGTACGCACCGGCGTCCCACAGCACCAGCGCCTGGCGGGCCAGGATGGTGCCGTCGGCGCGGAGCCCGCTTTTGATGCGGATCACTCCGGAGTGGCGGGGATTGCCGGCCGTCAGGTCCTCTGAGTAGGTGGCGACATATTGCACCGGACGGCGTGTGCGTTGGGCGAGATAGATGACCGCCGGCGCGTCCATGGGTGAGCCTTTGCCACCGAAGTCGCCGCCGATGAACGTGGGCGTGAAGTCGACCGCGTCGACGGGCAGGTCGAACAGCGGCGCGAGGAGCTCCTGGGTGCGCCTGGGCATTTTGTTCGGCTGAAAGATCTGCACACCGCCGCTGGCATCCACGCGTGCGGCATACGCGTGCGGCTCGATATAGCCCTGATGCACCGGCGCTACTCGGAACTCGTGCTCGATCACACGATCGGCTTCGGCAAAAGCACGTTCGACGTCGCCATGGTCGAGCGTCACCCAGGACTGCACGTTGGGTCGCGTACCCCACGACGCGGGAGCGTCTTCGTAGTTGGCGTCTGGATCGTGCAGCAAGACCTCGCCGCGCAACGCGGACTCCGCATCGAAGACGGCCGGCAGCTCCTCGTACTCGACGTCCACGAGGCGGGCGGCCTCGTCGGCAGCCTCGCGGGTCTCGGCCGCAATGGCGACGACTTTCTCACCGATGAAGCGCACGCGGTCGATGGCGAGCACCGGGACGTCCTGGAGGCGTCGACCCCAGCGCTTCGACGGGATGTCGCTGCCGGTGATGACGGCGCGAACGCCGGGCACGGCCAGCGCCCGCGTCGAGTCGATGCGCACGATGCGCGCGTGGGGCACCGGGCTGCGGACGAAGCTGCACCACAGCGCACCTGCGAGCTGCTCGTCGGCGCCAAAGTGTGCCCGACCAGTAACCTTGAGCACCGCTTCGATCTGTTCGATCGAGGCGCCAACTGAACCTGCCATCGCGCTCACAGAGTGCACCATACTGGCTCTGGCGCACACAATGGGCTTTGACTGAGATGCGGCTTTCGCGACGCGACCTTGTCCGAACGACACTGGGCGCAGGGCCCGTGTTGCTGGCGGCGTGCGCCACCGGCGTACCTGGTGCCGTACCCGCCGCGAGTCCAACTACCGCGGCGCAGCCGTCAGCCGTCGGGGTGCTGCCGACCTACCGGGTGGCCCCTGATCGGCCGGCGCCCGACTTTCCCAGCGCGGGGCCGCTCTACGAGGACGGCTTCAACAATTACCCGCTGAACCCTGTGCGCAGCATTGCCCGGACGCCTGGCTCGGGCGGAAGCGTCACGGCGTTCGTACAACCCTTGCAGCCGCCGCCGACGCCGTTCGACCAGAACCCGGCCTGGCAAGAAGTGAATCGACAGTTAGGCACGCAGTTCAGCTTCAACCTGGTGCCGGTGGCCGATTATCGGGCCAAGCTGACCACGCTCATGGCTGGAACCGACCTGCCCGACCTGATCAACGTGTTTCGAGGCATCAATGGAATTGCCAATCTGCCTCCGTTCCTCAAAGCCCAGTGTGCGGATCTGAGCCCGTACCTGGCTGGCGATGCCAGCAAGGATTATCCGAACCTGGCCGCGATTCCGACATTCGCCTGGCGCAACTCCGGTTCGGTCGTCGACGGCCATATCTACATGGTGCCCGTCGAGCGCTACGCGCCGGGAACGTTGATGTTGAAGAACGCCAGCGTCTACGACGGCGAGCTCGGCGCGAACTTTGTGCCAAAAGACGGTGACGATTTCAAGCGCGTCCTCCAGCAACTCAATCGACCGGCTGAAGGACGGTACGCCACCGGCGCGTACCAGGGTGTCGCCTTCAATGTGGACTACTACGCCGCTGCTTTTGGCGCACCCAACAACTGGATGGTCGACAGCGGTGGCAAATTTACCAGGATGTGGGAGACGCCCGAGTACAAAGAAGCGACAGCGTACGCCCGCGAGGTGGTCGCGCTGGGGGTATATCACCCCAACTCGCTTACCAATACCAGCATCAAGCAGGGTGAGAACGACTTCGTTGGCGGGCAGATCGCGGTGTTTATTTCGTCGTTTGGCAATCCGTGGAACGACGTGTGGCGTCAGGCGCGCTCGCTCCCGCAACCGTTCGACATTCTGTTCGTACCGCCATTTCCAGCGTCCAGCACGAGCAAGCTCGGGCATTTCTATAACGTCGGCTTTCAGTCGGCGACGGCGTTGAAGAAGGCGACGGCGGACCGGGTGCAGGAGTTGCTACGGATCCTCGATTATCTCGCCGCGCCGTTCGGCAGCTCTGAAGACCTGCTGCTGACGGCGGGCATTCCCGGTGCCGACTATACGCTGGATGCGAGCGGCAATCCGATTCTCAGCGAACGTGGCAACGCGGACGCCGGGCAGGTGCCCTGGAAATACGTGATGCAGCGTCCGCAGGTCATGTACCTGCCTGACATTCCCAACTATGCCAGGACGCTGTACGACGTGGAGCACACCCTGATCCCGCTGGGGGTGGAGGATCCGTCGTTGGGGCTGTACTCGCCGACGGGCAGTGCCAGTGGTGTCACGGCGGACCTCGCGTGGTACGACAACGTCACCGATCTCATCGCCGGGCGGCGGCCGATGAGTGATTATGACGCGCTGGTGCAGGAGTGGCAGAGCGCGGCGGGGAACCAGGTGCGAAACGAGTTGATGCAGGCGTACGCCGCCAATAAGGGTTAGCGGGCAGGGGTCAGGCCGACGATCCTGGCTGGATTGGTCACGCTGATCTCATCCACCTCCTCGCGACTCAGGCCAAAGGCGCACATGTAGGCGCGGATCTGGCGCATCGCCTCGACCGAGTTCGGAAACAGCGGCTCACCGCAATCGCTCGAGAGGGTCACATACTCGGTCCCCAGCTCCTGGATGGCCGCGCACATGACGGCCGGGTTGAGGCCCAGCAGCGGCGACAACTCGTCGAATGTGAAGTTCATGTAGATGCCGACGCCCGTCAGCTGCTTCATCTGAGCTACGCTCAGCGCCACAAACGGGCTGAACGGGTGGTCGACGAACGCCTTGCGAATGCCCAATCGTTGCACCTGCTCCGCCATCTCGAAGATCTCAGGGTGTGTCGTATGCCCGAAGACGACCGCCACGTCGCTATCGGCGATGACCTCGAAGATCTCGCGCACCTGGGGCAAGAGCCGCATGTCCTCGCCGAGCAGGTAGTTCCCGCCTAACTCGCGGGCCAGCTCCCAGGGGATGCTGTCCGGCACGTCGCCTGGCTTGCCAGCCTTCTCCAGCATCGACTTGTTGGGCGTGAGCATCAGCGTGTTGGCGTGGGTATTGTTAGGCATCCAGATAGCGCGGATGCCGTCGGCGATCTGCTCGCGCGCATCCTGAGCGGTGGAGAGCCCGCCGAGCCGCGTGCCGATATTCCAGGCTGCCCAGGTTTTGACCGGTTCGATCTCGACCTGGTCTGCCCAGCGCTGCAAGTCGGCCTGGACGGCGCGCAGCGTGTCCATCGGCTTTTGCCGACCAGGAATAGTCTTGAACAGGATGCCGCCCATGCCACTGGTGGAGGCGTGTTGGGCCACGGCCAGGGCATCTTGCTGGCCCTCGTGCGCGTGGCAGTGGATGTCGACGACACCCTTGACGCCCATCGTGGCTGGCGGACGCTGAACGTCGTCCTTGTAGCCGCGCCGCGCGACGTACGAGCGCTGGAAGCGGGCAAGGACGGTGGGGTCGACCTGCGCGGTCGGGTTGATCCTGGTGGCGTCGGTGATGGCCATGCGTCTCCCTCAGGCCGGTATTGTCGGCTGGCTGCTGGCACCTATCCTAGAGCGCATGGCTGTTGCGACGGGCGTCATCGATGTGCATCTTCTCACCTGGAGCGGTGTGGTCAAGTGCCGCTTCGACCCGGGCGAGCGTCAGGCTCGGGTGGTAGGCGCAAACCTCGAGGGCGAGAACATGCGCGCCCTCCTGGTCGACCCCTTCAACCCGCGTCATCTCTACGCGGCGAGCGTCACCGACCTCTACTCCAGCGACGACGGCGGCGACACGTGGCAGTGGTACCCGGCCGGCGGCCTCGACTATCGCGAGATCTGGACGATGTCCGTGCACCCGACGCGGCCCAACGAGGTCTATCTGGGCACCCTGCCGGCGATGGTGTACGTCTCTGAAAACGGTGGCCGCTCCTTCCGTGAGCTGGGGACCTTCCGAAACCTGCCTGACTACGTCAACTGGACGTTCCCGCCGGCCCCGCATACGCCCGACGTGCGCTGCGTGGCGCTGGATCATCGCGTACCGGACGAGCTGCTGGTCGGCGTGGAGGAGGGCGGCCTGGTCAAGAGCAGCGATCGCGGCCAGACCTGGGTCGACGTCAGTGGTCCCGGCAACGAGGCTGCCTTCCCGACAGTGAACGATCCAGCCGGCATTCAACCCTACCAGCCGGCCACCAACCTGCCGGATCGGGTCTATCGCGACGTGCACTGGGTGGTGCGCTGCCCCGAGAGCCTCGAGCGTGTGTACGCCGCGACCGGGTTCGGGACCTTCCGCACGGAGGACGGTGGCCGGCACTGGAAGCGTCTGGAGTATGGCTTCGAGCGCGGCTACGCGGTGATCATGACGGTCCACCCCAGTCGGCCGAATCGCCTGTTCCTGGGTGTGGCGTACAACGGGCCGACCGCCTGGGCGGGCCCCAAGGCGGCGCGCACCGGCCCGTTCACCGCCTCGCGCTGGAGCCGCGACCACTTCGCGGCCACCGGCGGTGCGCATGCCGGCCTGTTGCGAACTGAGGACCGTGGTGAGTCCTGGACGCGCCTCAGCAACGGCATCCCCGGCGAAAACCCGTACATGATCTCGGGCATCGACATCCATCCGCACGATGCGAACATGGTGTTCGCCACGTTCACCAACGGCTGCGTCTACGCCTCGGACGACGGTGGCGAGTCCTGGCGCGAGATCGTCTCCGGGCTCGATCGCGTTTTCGGAGTGCGAGTCGCCCCGGTCGAATGACGCGGCCACCCGCCAGCATCATCACCACGCACTGCGGGAGCTTGCCGCGGCCTGCCGATCTGTTACCGTTGCTGGCCGCCGAGGAGGTTGGCGAATCAGTCGACGAGGCGCGCCTCCAGGAGCGGATAGCCCGGTCCGTGGCCGAGGTCGTCGAGCGCCAGGTGCAGACCGGGCTCGACGTCATCAACGACGGCGAGCACAGCAAGATGAGCTTCACCACCTACACGGCCTCGCGGTTGGGCGGTCTCGAACAGGTGAGCCCGACGCCAGCCGAGCGCGCGCCCACGCGCGACGCGCTGCAGTTCCCGGACGTGTACGCGGAGATGCGGGTCATGAACGCGGCCCGACCCTCGAATGTACGCAAACGGCGGGCGCGGCCGGCGCTCGCCTGCACCGGGCCAATCACGTACACCGGCCAGGCGCGCGTCGACGTCGATATCGCCAATCTCAGGCGCGCGATGGGCGCGGCCGGCGCACGGCAGGGGTTCATGACCGCGCTGTCGCCCACCAACATCGCGCCGCATTATCCGAGCCTGTATTACCGCACCGAAGAGGAATACCTG
>JAFAWJ010000606.1 GCA_019242065.1 Chloroflexota bacterium | reverse complement strand
GACGACGGGTCTGGCGACGAGCTGTCCGCGGCTAGGGCAGTCCAGCTTTGACAGGCTGTGCGCAACGTGATTCGCCGCCCTTCCGAGCGTGATGACGAGCTCGTCTGCAACTTGCGGTTGCTGTAGCCGCGCACCAGGTCCGTCGCGGCGGTCATGCCAGCGGCAAGACACACCGTCGCGGCTAGCCGCGACGCGTGTCGTGCCAGGATAATGAGCTCACCATGATAGTTGTCGAAACGAGCGCGGGGGCGGCAGGCACATCTGGTCGTAATGAGGACCTGGGGAGCGTCCACAATCCGATGGGCTTCCCTCCGAAGGTGACTGGCAAAGGCCTGGCGCCGCGGCTCGACTCACTCGACGGTAAGACCGTGTTCCTGGTCGACTGTCACTTCGACGACTCCGGACTGCTGCTCGAGCAGATCCAAGCCTGGTTCGCCGACCGCATGCCTCGGGTGCGGACGCAGCTGGTCGAGAAGGCGAACGTGTACGCCCAGGACGATCCGACTCTCTGGAAGCGAATCCAGGCCGAGGGTGACGCCGCGTTGATCGGCGTGGGCCACTGCAGCAGCTGCGCGCCGGCGGTGGCCGCGCACTCGATGACCCTGGACAGTGGTTATGGCGTACCGACGGTCATGATCCACACCAATCGATTCGAACGGGTGGTCAGCTCGACGACGCGTATGAACGGCATGCCGACTATGCGCGCCGCGTTTGTGCCGATGCCCGTGATGGGCAAGACGCCCGCCGAGCTCCGCGCGTACGTGGCGGGCAACGACGCGGTCACTGGCCGTCCCTTCATGCAGGAAGTGATCGACGGCCTCACGGCTCCGCTGCACGAGACGGACCTGTCGGGCGAGTCGTTCGAGCGCTCGACGCCACGCTTTGTCGACCCTGACAGCGAGTCGAACCTGCATGCACTCTTCCTGTCGAATCGCTGGACTGATGGACTGCCGATCGTGCTGCCGACCGACGAGCGAGTCCAGGAGATGCTCGCGCACACCTCGCACAAACCGGACGAGCTCGTCGGGCGCATGCGCGCGACGCATCACCGTGAGGCGTGGGGCTACACAGTCGAAAAGGTCGCCGTGAACGCGGTTATGGCAGGCGCCGCGCCTGAATACTTCCCGGTCATCCTGGCCCTGGCCGCATCAGGCGTGACCGCGCGCGGCAGCAGCAGCAGCTCGATGGCCTCGATGGTGGTCGTCAACGGCCCGGTGCGTCATGCAATCGGTATGAACAGCGGCATCGGGGCGCTCGGACCATTCAGTCGCGCCAACGCGACGATCGGCCGCGCGTACAGCCTGCTGTCGCAGAATCTGCAGGGCGGTTCTGTCCCCGATCTGACGTACATGGGGTCGATGGGCAACGGCTACTCGTTCACCAACCTCACGTTCGCCGAGAACGAAGAGGCAAGCCCGTGGGAACCCTTCCACGTCGAACAAGGTTTTGCCAGGGACGAGAGCACCGTCAGCATCTTTGGCTCCCTCTGGCACACGGGCTTCACGCTCGGGCTGCGCGAAGGACACTGGCGGGAGGCTGTCCAGCGGATGCTGTTGGGTATGGACCCGCTGTGCAAGCCGTTATTTGTCCTCGATCCGTTGGCAGCGCGGCAGTTCGTTGAGCGCGGCGGATTCGATACGAAGGCGGCATTGGCGCAATGGGCATCTGAGATCGCGCGCATTCCGGTGGCCGACTACTGGGACACGCAGCTCATCCAGAACTATGTGTACCCGCGCGCGGCGGTCGGTGAAGAGCCGTTTGCCTCACGCCTGGCGGCCGCGCCCGACGAGCTGGTCCAGATCTTCGCCCCGAGGGAAGTCCACACCGTCGTAGTTGGCGGTGAAACCAACGCCTACTGGCGCCTGTTCTCCGGCGCCTACAGCAAGACCGTTTCCGTAGACGCTTGGCGCTGATGCGCCAAGCCGCTGCGCCTTGTCCGCGGGCTTGAGGTTGCTTTCTGGGCTCCGCGACCAGGATTCGAACCTGGAACCTACCGGTTAACAGCCGGCCGCTCTACCGTTGAGCTATCGCGGAAGGACGGGACGCCTAGACTGGGGTCTCGGCGGGCCAGGTCAGAAGTGTACGAAAGCTTGTCTGGAGGCGACAACGCGGCGGCGGCGCACGCTTTGACCGAGGCGGCGCTGGCCGAGGCGGCCCGGCACCTGCGCGCGGTGGTGGCGCAGGTGCTGGCGGTGGTCGGCGTTGGGCGGGCCGGCATCATGACCGACATTGACGGCACCATCAGCCCCATGGTTGCGCGACCTGAGGAGGCCATGGTCCTGCCCCGAGCGCGCGAGGCGCTCATCGGACTCAGCCAACGCCTGCGCGTGGTCGCCGTCGTCACGGGACGCTCGGTCGACGACGCGCGACACATGGTGGACGTCGACGGGCTCACATACATCGGCAATCACGGGCTCGAGAGTTTGAGCCACGGTCGGCCAGAGACGCTGCCCGAGGCGCAACCCTGGGTCCCGCGCCTGGCGACGGCGCTGAACGCGGTCGCAGCGCATCTGCCGGCTAATCTGCGT
>JAFAWJ010000471.1 GCA_019242065.1 Chloroflexota bacterium | reverse complement strand
CAAGAGATCCAGGAGGAGGGCTTCCTTGGAGTCGTAGAAGAGATAGAAGGCGCCTTTAGAAATGCCGGCGGCGCGGGCGAGGTCGTCGACGGTGACGTGGCGCAGGCCCGAGCTGGCGAAGGCGGTACGGGCGACGGCGCGCAGGCGCTGGGTGATCAGGGAGCGCTCATCGGGGCTGAACGGGCGCGGCACGTGGCTGATCATACGTCTCTGTGACCAAATCAGTCAAATAGTCATATAGGCCGACCCGCGGGTGGCGACATGCGGGTCAAGAGACCCGGTACCCTCGCCCACAGGTGCTTACGAGCCTGCACACAATCCGCCAAGACAGGGGTGACCGTGATGACGATCAGTCTGCAACCCACACATCCAAACTTCGTGGCCGAGGTGAGCGGCGTCGATTTGCGCGAACCCGCGTCGGCGGCTACGGTCGCCGAGATCGTCGCCGCGGCTGACCGCTATGCGGTCCTGGTCTTCCACCACCAGCCGCTCACGGACGAGCAGCAGATCGCCTTCAGCGGGTTGCTCGGACCGTTGGAGACGACGATCAAAGCCTATCGGCCGGATCACAAGCCGCGACTGGATTTGCATATCTCGGATGTCTCGAATCTCGACGAGCAGAACCAGGTGCTGGCGGCCGACGATCGGCGGCGGATGAATGGACTGGGCAATCGGCTGTGGCACACGGACAGCTCGTTCAAAGCGATTCCCGCGCGTTACTCGCTGCTGTCGGCGCGCAGGATTCCGTCCCACGGTGGCGACACGCAATATGCGGACATGCGGGCCGCGTATGACGCCTTGCCGGATGACCTGAAGGTGGAGCTTGAAGATCTGGTTGCCGAGCACACGCCGCTGTATTCGCGAGCGAGCATCGGGTTTACCGACTTCTCGGAGGAGGAGCGCGCGAAGCTGCAGCCGGTGCCGCAGCGCCTGGTGCGCGTGCATCCCGGATCACATCGCAAGTCGCTGTACCTCGCCTCACATGCGGGTTGGATTCGCGGCATGCCGGTGCCGGAGGCGCGTCTGCTGCTGCTGGACCTGATGGAGCGCGCGACGCAGCGGGAGTTCGTCTATACCCACCACTGGGAGATCGGCGACCTGGTGATGTGGGACGATCGCTGCACGATGCATCGTGCGCGGGATTTCGACATGGCGCAGGTGCGCGACATGCATCGGACGACCGTCTCGGACGGGGTATCGTCGCTGCAGCAGGCCGCCTAGCGAGGGTGCGTCACGCAGTTCGCTGACGGTACTCGTCACTGTGCGGCCGGTGCCTCCCCGCCCTGGCGCCGAGAAACTGTCAGTCGACCTGAGGGGCGGTCGGGCCGTCGCCAGCCAGGGTTGTGCGGCGTAAATCGCGCGGCTCGTCGAGGGGGTAGGTGCGGACGCGGTGCATGGTGGCGCGGTTATCCCACATCACCAGGTCGCCGGCGCGCCAGGTATGCGAGTACACGAAGTGGCGCTGTGTGGCGTGCTCCATGAGGTCCATCAGGAAGCCCATCGCCTCGGCGGTGGGCCAGCCGACGATCCTGCCGGCGTGCGAGGCCAGAAACAGCGACTTGCGACCGGTGGACGGATGGACACGAATCAGGCGCTGGCGGACGGGCTTGAAGTTGTGGCGCTCGGTCGGGGTGAAATCGGTGAAACCCAGTTGCATGCGGGAGAACATCAGCGAGTGTTCGCAGATGAGATCCTCCGCACGACGCATGGTGTCTGGGTCGAGCGCGTCGTAGGCGGAGCGCATATCGGCGAACTCGGTGTTGCCGCCTCGGGATGGAACGGCGATGGCACGCAGCATGGAGTATCTGGCCGGCACGACCTTGAACGAGCTGTCGGAGTGCCACAGGCGGTTGCCGATGGCAAACAGGCGTCGGCGGTCGTCGAGGGCCAGGAGCTGCTGGTTTTTGTCCAGGTTGGAGACGTCGGCGAAGCTGGTCGACAGACGGTACTCGTCGGCATCGTGGAGGTGGAAGCTGGTGCCTGGGCCGGTGGCGTCTTCCAGGTCGCCGAGGGCAAGGCTGAAGGCCAGGTGCTGCTCGTCGGTCAGGTGCTGATCGTGGAAGACCAGGACGGCGTGGGTGTCCATGGCCTGGTGGACTGCGGCGACCTGCGTGGGGGACAGGGGCTCGCGCAGGTCCAGGCCGTCGACTTCGGCGGCGAAGCACGGACCTATCTGGCGGGTGGTGAAGGGCACCAGGAGTCTCGGTTTCTCCAGTTTCGGACTGTCGCGATCATACACCCGCCCAGCGGAGTGTCGGAGGAACGACAAGCTCGCGGGGCAGGGCGATGTGCACGGGCGGAGGCCAGTCTCAGGAGATGGGGAAGGCGATGTCGGCTACCTCGTCGGTGGGCGCGGCGGCGTGGAAGTCGGTGAAATAGACCTCGCGCGGGGAGCCGGCGACGTTCAGGGTGTTGGCGGCGATCCACTGGGTGACGGCGTCGTAGGCCGAGAGGATCTGGGGGAAGTCGAACTGGGCGCGGGTAATGCGCGTGAAGGCTTCGCGGTGGGCCGCTTCGTGTCGCATCGGCACGCCATTCGCGCTCGATTCCCGGTCCAGCGCGATCGGCACGCACACTTCGACCGGACCGTCGCTATCCTGATTGACTTCGCCGTGGTACACGACGAACACCGGTGCGGCCACGCCACCGAAGCGCTGCGCCGCGACGCCGTGCAAGCGTCCAATGGCGTCCGAGAGCCAGCCGCTGAGCTCGGGTTGGAGGATGTGGCGTTGTTCGGTGATGACGAGCTGTTCGGGAACGTCGCGTTGCTGAATGTCAAACATGTCCAGAAAACTCCCTTCTTCTCCGGCGAATCTGATCTGCAGGTGGGCTGCCAGTAGCCGCTGGCTGGCGATGCGGCGCTCGACCGAGTCCCAGTAGTCGGCGACCAGGTCGGCCGCACGACGGCGAGCGCGCGGGGCAGTGCCCGCGATGGGTTCGCCACCGTACAGGTCAGGCTGTCGCGGACGTTCGACTTCTTCGACGTCCGGCCCGGCCGCGGCGACGACCTCCGCCACCTGGTTCAGCGGCATGTCCAGTCGCCGCAGCATGGCGATGAGTCGTGCGGTCGCCAACTGGCTTGCGCGGTACCAGCGGTAGCCGTTGGACTCGTCAACGCGGACAGGCTCCAGCAACCCCAACCTGGCGTACAGACGCAGGGCCTTCATCGACAGCCGCGTCTTGCGCGCAAAGGCACCGATGCTGAGCAACGGATCCACACGACCTACTCTGCGGCCTGCCCCAGGGGCAAGGTCAAGGACGTACGGTTATCATCGACGTACGTGACGGTCGCGAGTGTCGACGCGTATATCGGGGCACAGCCGGCTGCCGTACAGCCGCGCCTACAGGAGATGCGCGGCATCCTGCTTGACGCGCTGCCGCAGGCAACCGAGACCATCAGCTACGGGCTGCCCACGTACAAGGTGGCGGGTCACGGCCGGGGCGGCTTCGTCTCGTTCGGTGCGGCCAAAGAACACTGCGCGCTGTATGGCGCCGCGCTGAACGCGTTCCCCGAGGAAATCGGGGGCTACTCGGTGAGTAAGGGCACGATTCGGTTCCCGCTCGATCAGCCGGTACCGGCGGACCTGGTGCGGCGGCTGGTGCAGGCCAAGTTCGCTATGTGAACGAACAGAACGTGGTGACTAGCTGACCATACAGCTGGCGCCCGCCTGCCTGGCGGCGGAGTTCACTACGCGTGCAAGCTGAGAAACCCGGTGACTGGCGTTCGGATCCGGATCAGCGCAGCCCGTCAGTTGCTCTTGCTCGGTCATCCAGAATCGCAATCTCCTTGCGGCCAGCGTAGGTCAGGCGGCCAGCGGATTCGAGGTCGAGGTTGTACGCAGTCGGTACGCACTCGGTACGCAGTCTGGCTCGGACCACCGTGCAGTGCGCGTGCCGGCGGGCAGCCAACGTGGCGATCAGCTCCAAACTTCGAGCGCGTACTCACATGGTCGGCGATATGCTCGACCAGGCCGAGCTCCACGGCCTCCTGCAGACACTGTACGGCCTCAATGTCGATTTGATCAGCGTCACGACGC
>JAFAWJ010000160.1 GCA_019242065.1 Chloroflexota bacterium | reverse complement strand
CGGCGGCCGATGTCACGGTCTCCATTGCCACGGCGTGGCAAGGCTCAGCCACCTACGCGCGCATCAGCGCGTTCTGCACCGGCGTGGTCGCGGCCATGCACACCCATCTCGCACGCGGTCATCCGCTGATCCTGGTCTTTGACAGCGACATCGGCGGACTGGTGGGCCTGCACCTCGGCCAGACGATGGAACTCGAGTTCTCAATTATTTCGATCGACGGGTTGGAGCTCCGAGAATTCGATTTCATCGACATCGGCGAGCTGATTCCAAGTTCAGGGGCGGTGCCGGTGGTGATCAAATCGCTGGTGTTTCCCTAAAAAGCGTCATCGATCATCCTCGCCCTCGCCCCTCGGTCGACCTGAGCCCAGCCGGCTCGGCCTGGCGCTCGTTACGTCGAGCCGTGCACCGTCAGCGTCTCACTCTTGCCGATATCCGTCGGCGGTTTGTGCGTCATCGCCGATCGCATCAGTTTGAACAACTGCACCACCTTGCCGCCGGGTGATTCCCAGTATTCCGCGCTGCTGACCTGCACGCGCAGCAACGCAACGGACGGGTCGTCGGGTCCGCCTGGAAACCACGCTTGCACGAACGTATTCCACAGCTCTCGCTGTTTGGCCGCATCGCGCACGAGTGTCGCCGTGCCTGAAACGGAGACCCAACGGTCGGACGGGTGACTGTACGCCAGGTTGACCTGCTGGTCGTGTTGCACGTCACCCACCTTGTCGGCCGCCGCCTCCGTAAACAACCAGTAGCAGCCATCCTGGTCCAGCGCTTGCGTACCCATCGGCCGACTGCGGAGCGAGCCATCTTCTTCGACGGTGGTGAGCATCGCCACGTGGATGCCGCTCGTGAGATCACGCAGTTTCTGTAACGCATCGGCGTTGGCAACGTCTGTCGTAGTCATCGCCTGGTGGGCAAGCAGGCTGCATGCCAGCCTGTACGGTCGGTAGTCGTCTAGCTACCATCGTCTTCCAGGAGGTGCTCGCCATGCACATTTCTGCTCTGGACCACATCGTGCTCAACGTGGCGGATGTCGAGCGGTCGCTCCAGTTCTACCAGGGGACTCTGGGTCTCAGCGCAGAACGCGTCGAGGAATGGCGGCGCGGCACCCTGCCATTTCCCAGCCTGCGCATCAACGACGCCACCCTGATCGACCTCGTGGCGAGCAGCAGCCGTGCCGTGGACGGTACGACGAACCTGAACCTGAACCACTTCTGTCTGGTCACCGACGACCTGGACCTCACCGCGATTGGCGAGACGCTGGCGAGCGCCGGCGTTGCGATCGAGTCTGGTCCGGTGATTCGATCGGGCGCGCGTGGTGACGCACTGTCGATCTATGTCCGCGACCCGGATCACAACCAGATCGAAGTCCGCACGTACGCGCGCCGGCCTCTGGTGCGGACCGCACTGGAGCAAGCACGGTCGTCCGTCGCCGCCGCCATCGACGCCATGCAGACACCCGACGCGCCGCTCGCCGGTAATGAAGCCTGGTCCCAGCGCGACCTCATTGCGCACCTGACCTCGATTCAGGGCTGGTTCCGCAGCCAATTCGACAGTGCTGGCACACCGCCACTGGAGAGTGTGCAGGATTTTAATGACCGCGCCGTGCCGCAGCGACGCACCTGGAGTCTCCAGCAGTTGCGCGACGAACTGGAGCAGGAGACGGCCGCGCTGCTGGCGCTGCTGGAAAAGCTCGACGAGCCGGCGCTCGAGCGAGTGCTTCAGCAGCCCGGCCGTCCGCCGCGCAAAGTGTCGGAGCGGTGGATGCTGCTGTACTCACACGCGCGCGGACATCTGGCCGAGTTGAACACGGCGGCGGGCGACGTCCTCCACTGAGGTGACCGCCAGGTCCCTGGTGGTCCGAAGATTGCGCTAGCCAGACCAAGACGTGACCTCGTCGAATTCGCCACCGCCTGAGGACACGCGCGATCGGGTGCGCAGCGTCATCGAAACCCAGTTCGAGCGCATCGAAACGCCCGAGGACGCCGACGCGATTCTGCGGCGTGCCGAGGCCCTCGCCGCGTCGCAGACGGAGGGTCAAGCTGCCGAGAACGCAGCCGCCAGCACGGGCTCAGCAGCGAGCCAGGTCGAACGCGCCGCAGCCAGTGTGGACTCCACCGCGAGGCCGGTTGAGCGCCCGGATGCCACGTCTCATGCCCCGCGTGACGCCGCCGCCGAGGCGCTTGTGACCGCCGCGGCCCAGGCCGTGGCTCCAACGCCCGAGGCACCGGCGGTCGTCGCCGCGGCGCAAGCCGCTGGCGGCGGCAGCACCACAGCGCCGCCCGGTAGTCACGCTGCCCGTCGCGGCCGCTCGCTCCTGCGCGCCGCGGTGCTGCGGCGCATGGGACCGTTCCAGGCGCTGGACGCCAAGCTGTATTTGCAAGTCAACGGCCAGGCCCACCCCGCCTGGCTCGACGCCGCGTGTGTGGGACTCACGTTCGTGACCACTGGCGGATGGATCTGGATCCTGGCCACGGCGGCGGCAAGCTGGCTGGGCGTGCCCCGCGGCGGTGCGGCGCTGCGCGCGATCATTCCGTCGGTCACCATCTCCACGTGGTTTGCGGAATACCCCGTTAAAGCCTACTTTCGTCGTCGCCGACCGTTCATCGACGTCGTGCGCGCGCTGGTCGTCGGCAAAGAACCCGGCAGCTGGTCGTTTCCCAGCGGGCATACGTGCGCGGCGTTCGCCGCGGCGTGGACGCTCGGTCGCATCTGGCCCGGCGCACGGCCGGTCCTGTTCGGCGGGGCAGGGGTGGTGGGCTTCAGTCGCATCTACGTTGGGGCGCATTATCCGGGCGATGTCCTGACGGGAGCGCTGGTAGGTATGACCGCCGCCGAGCTCGTCCGCCGCGCCACTGAGAAGCTGTTGCACTGAGCGGAGTCGCCCGGCGAACGGGTTACACTTGTGCGACGAGGGGGCACCCAGATGCCGATATTCATGGATACCCACGAGCGCGTCCGCGCCATCACCCCCGAAGCCGTGCGCCGCATCTACGAGCGCAGCCTCGAGGTCCAGTCCCAGTACGGCGCCCGGTACCAGCGTATGTGGGCGCACTACGACGCCGACGATCATGGGCGGCTGTTCTGCCTGGTCGAGGCACCCAGCCGTGAGGCGGTGGTGCTCGTTCACCTGGACGCCCACGGCCTGTACCCCAACGAGATCCAGGAGGTGGTCGAGGCGCCCACCGAGGCCGCCCCAGACCTCGCCCCTAACACACTGACCTACAGGAGCGTGGTGCATGCCTGAGACGCGAGTGACCGGGGTCCGACACATCGGTCTGGCGGTCCCGGCCTATGATCAGCAGGTCGAGTTCTACGAGAAGCTCTGGGGCCTGAAGAAGATCGACCACGACACGGACGTTGCGTTCTTCGCCGCCGAGGGCTCACCCGAGCAGTACATCTTTCGGCTGCGCAAGAGCCAGGACCGTCGCGTGGACCTGGTCGCCCTCAGCGTGGCGGATGCCGCGGCGGTCGACACGTTGGCGGCGGACCTCGCCCGCGATGGCGTGCCGATCGTGTCGGAGCCAGGCCGTTTGCAGACGCCGGGCGACGGCTACGGCTTCCGCTGCTTCGATCCGGACGGGCGCGTCGTCGAGATCTCGGCCGACGTGGCGCGCCGACCATTCCGCGTGCTCGAGTACCGAGAGTCGATCCCCCAGAAGCTGAGCCACGTGGTGTTCTACACGCCCGATCCTGCCACCACGGTGGCGTTCTACCGCGACAAGCTCGGCTTGCTGGTCAGCGGCTGGATCGGCGACTTTTTCGGCTTCTTGCGCGCCGAACGCCAGCCCGACTTCCACATCCTGGCCTTCGCCCGCGGGCCCGCAAGCTATTTCCATGCCTCGTTCGAGCTCCGCGGCTATGACGAGTACATGCGCGGCTGCGGCCGGGCACTCGAGGCCGACGTGCCGCTGCTGTGGGGCCTGGGCAAGCACGTGCCCGCCGACAGCGCGTTTGCCTACTTCCAGGACCCGAACGGACTGGTGTGTGAATACTCGCCGCCGCAGGAGCAGATCCTCGACGGGCAGTGCTACGTCCCCACCCAGTGGGGGCCGACAGAGAACCCGGGCGACATCTGGGGCACCGCGCGGTCGCAGAACCTGCCCGAAGCAGTCCCACCAGGCACGCGCCCCGGCCCCACCGACCCCGGCCTGTGGCTCGCCCCGCCCGTGTAACACGTGCGCGGCGTCGCCAGCACGAACTATCGCGAGTCGGGCCTGGTACGGGTTCGTGCATAATGCACAACGCCGGCGGCTCTCGATTTGGTCAAACCGACCAAGGGCGGCGCCGCAGCGGGCGAAGTAGGGTAAGGAAACGTATGGATCTCGTTCTGAGCGCGGTAGCGCTGGCCAGCTTCCTTGCGATGATTCTGGCATGGGCCGTCGTCCCGCAAGCAGGGCCGGGTCTGCCAGCCGCCGAGTCGACGCCTGAAGTCGGCGCGGCGCACGCGCTCGGCGTCAACTAGCGCAGAGTTTCGCTCAGCGAC
>JAFAWJ010000009.1 GCA_019242065.1 Chloroflexota bacterium | reverse complement strand
ACCCACCACGTCTCGGGGTACGCCTGCCCCCCGTGCGCGTATGGCCCCGGATCGATCCCCTGGATTTTGCGATTGACTCCGAGCAGCACATTCGCCGCAAAACCAAAATTGTACGGCTGCTGATCGTTGAGAATTTGATTCGCACGTTTGAAGGCATCTTTACGATCCGCGAGCGCGCAGTTATTGCGGCTATCGTCAATTGCCTTGTCCAGGTCTGGGTTCTTGTAATTGATCCAGTTGCCTTCGCCAGCATGCGTCGCGTTCGAATCCCAGATCGAATACATGTCTGGATCCGCGGTCAATGACCAGCTGACCACCACCGCGTCGAAGTCGTGGCCCCCCTGATCGCCATCTTGAGGATCCTTGGACTGGTTGAGCCGGTCCACCAGCGCGTCGAATGACTCGGTCTGCGATTCGACGCTGATCCCGATCTGTCGATACTGTTCGACCGCGCTTTGCACGAACATCTCGCGCATGGCGTTACCCGAGTTGGTCGTGATCGTAAACGCGAGTTTCTGTCCATCCTTCGCGTAGACGCCATCGTCACCTTTGGCCCACCCGTCATCCTGGAGCAGCTTTTCGGCGTAGGCCGGGTCAGTCCCATACGGGTTGAGCCCCGTGGCATCGTAGGCCCATGACACCGGTGGGATCTGGCCGACCATCTTGACGCCTTCGCCAGACAAGGCCGTGTCGATCACCGGCTGCACGTCGAGGGCATACGTGAGCGCCTGGCGCACGGCTTTATCCTGCAAGAACTCCTTGCCGCCCCGCTCTTGATTCCAACCAATAAATGTATAGCCCAGGCTCTGGTATTTGAAGACCTGGATGTTGCCGTCACTCTGCACATCCTGGAGGTCTTTCGGGTCGATCTGCGCGAGGTCCACGTCGCCAGACTTCAGGGCGGCGGTCAGTTCATCCTGGTTCGCGTACGTCCGGTACACCCATTCGTCCAGGTTGGCTTTTTGCCAGTAATAGTCGTTGCGTTCCAACGTGACGTGGTCGTTCGGGACCCATTCCTTGAAGGTGAAGGCCCCGCTGGAAACCGGTGGCGCGCTGTTTTCAGGCGCATCATCCAGGTTCTTGCTGGCGTCGTTCGGATCGAGATACTTGCCGAACACGCTTTGCGGAATGATCTGAATGCTGCCGATTTGCGTCAGGGCTGGGCAGAAGGAATTGACGAGATTCACCGTGATTGTAGTACCGTCAATGCTAATGCCGGAGACGTCAGAGGAAGTGCCGTCGGCGTACTGGTGGGCGCCAACAATCTGATCGACGTTGTTGTTGTGATTGCTTTTTTTGCTGCGCAACAGCGCCTCGACGCTGAACTTGAAATCGTTACCGGTGAGCGGTGAGCCGTCACTGAACTTGAGTCCATCGCGTAGCTGAAAGCTCAGCGTCTTTCCATCCGTCGAGAAGTCGAACTTTTCGGCAAGATTTGGCCTGGGTTCACCAGTTTTGGGATCCACGCTCAAGAGCGAGGCGTACATGCGGCTGGTCACGATGTCGGAAGGGCCGTCGCTGACCAGAATCGGGTTGAGCGTTTTGATGTCGGCCATGTCACCCACGACGACCCGTCCGCCGGGTGTCGGCTGGGGAGTGGGCGTCAGGGAGAGGCCAGGCACGGCCGGCGCCGAGGTGTCCGATTCACTCGCCGGAGTCGGCGCACTCGACGGAGCGCACGCCACCAGCAAAAGGGCCGCGCCGGTGACAATTGAGATGAGGCCCCGACAGGCGACCTGGCTCATACCGTGCTGGTCGCGGCGCCCGCGGAGCGCATTTCGTCCATCGCTCGATCGCCGTCACCCGGCTGCACGTCGACAGCCCGGATGCCCTCCGGAATTAGCGTGACGCCGTAGCCGCGCATCAACGCATCGAGCACGGTCGAGCGCACGCAGTAATCCGTGGCGAGCCCACCGACGTACAGGTGGCGCACGGCGAACCGCTCGAGAAGTCTGTCCAGAGACGTGCCCGTTTCGTCACGCCCTTGAAACGCGGAGTACGCGTCCTCGGCCTCTCCCATGCCTTTGGACACGACACGCGCGTCGGCCGGCACGTGCAAATCGGGATGGAACTCGGCGCCGCGCGAGTCCATCACGCAATGCGGCGGCCAGATACCGCCAAACGCCTGAAAATGCGTCGTCCGCCTCGGATGCCAGTCGCGGGAAACGAAGATTGGCGCGTGCGCCACATCTGCCGCGGCCGCCCAGGCACTGAGAATCGGCATCACGCGGTCGCCATCGGCCACCGCGAGCGACCCACCGGGGCAGAAATCGTTTTGCGGATCGACCACCAGGAGCGCGTCGCCCGCGGCAAACTTTTGCGAAGTCATAGTTCGTGTGTCTCCAGCATAGAGCCGCGCCGGCCTGGTTGGTGGCCTGGCCGTGGCGCGTTACACTCACCACCTGGAACAAGTGTTCGTCGACCAATCCGCGCCATCGTCCTGGAAGGGTTCGCTCAACCCGGCGCAACTCGAGGCCGTCACCTGCGGCGACGGGCCCGTGCTGGTCATCGCCGGCGCCGGCACTGGCAAGACGTGGACACTCGCCTGCCGTGTCGCGCACCTGATCGACAGCGGTGTGTCGCCCGACCGCATCCTGCTGCTGACCTTCTCGCGCCGTGCCGCGCGTGAGATGCTCTCGCGCGCCGGGCGCCTGGTCGATCGACAGCGCACGGGCAAAGTCTGGGGCGGCACCTTCCATGCGACCGCCAACCGACTGCTGCGCCTCTATGGCCGCGGGCTCGGCCTTGCGCCAGACTTCACCGTGCTGGATCAGGCCGACATGGCCGACTTGATGGACCTGATTCGCAGCGAGCAGCATCCAACGCGCGACAAGAAGGAGCGTCGCTTCCCCAAAAAGGACACCCTGGTTGCCATCTATTCGCGCGTGGTCAATGCAGGCGAACCGCTCAGTAGTGTCCTGGAGCATGCGTTTCCGTGGTGCCGCGAGGACGGCGACGGCATTCGCGCCATTTTTGCCGAGTACACCCGCCGCAAGCGCGGCCAGAACGTGCTGGACTACGACGACCTGCTCCTCCACTGGCGCGCCCTGGGTCAAACTCCCGCCGGCGAGGACGTCGCGCGCCTGTTCGATCACGTCCTGGTCGACGAGTACCAGGACACCAACCCACTCCAGGCCGAGATCCTCCAGTCGCTGCGACCGCCCAACATCAGTCGGAACCTGATGGTGGTTGGGGACGACGCACAGGCCATTTATGCATTTCGCGCCGCCTCGGTGCGCAACATCCTGGACTTCCCCGTCCACTTCCCCGGCGCCCGACGCATCACCCTGGAGCAGAACTATCGCTCGACGCGCCCAATCCTGGATGTCTCCAACGCGGTCATCGCGCACGCGCGCGAGCGTTTCCCGAAAAACCTGTGGCCAGTCCGTTCAGGTGGCGCCCGACCGGTGTTGCTGACTTGCTCTGACGAAAACGAGCAAAGCGCGCAGCTGTGTGAGCAGATCCTCGAACACCGCGAGCAGGGCGTCCCACTCCGGCGTCAGGCCGTCCTGTTTCGCACCGGCCACCACAGCGACGTGCTGGAGTTGGAGCTCACCCGCCGCAACATCCCCTTCGTCAAATACGGAGGGATGAAATTCCTGGAGTCCGCCCACATCAAAGACGCACTGGCCGTGATGCGCGTCCTGGAGAACCCGCGCGACGAAGTCAGCTGGTTCCGCATCCTGCAACTCCTGGAGGGCATCGGTCCGGCTGGAGCGCGCGGCATTATGCAGGCGATCGGCGTCCGATCAACGTCCGCGGATGATCCCCTGCGCGTGTTCCTCGCTACGGCTCAACGCGTGCCAGACGCCGCACGCGAAGGTCTGGAGTCTCTACGCGCAACCTTTGCCGACCTGGTGCTCGACACTGCCGGACTCCTTCCAGCGGCCGAGCTGGCCCGCATCCGCAAGTTCTGCGAGCCGCTGATCCTCTCACACTACAGTAGCCCCCAAGCGCGCCTCCAGGACATCGAGCAACTGGAGCAGGTGGCCGGCGGCTACGCGAGTCGGAGTCGGTTTCTCAGCGAGCTGGCGCTGGATCCGCCCTCCTCCACGAGTGATCTCGCCGGTCCTCCGCTGCTCGACGAAGACTATCTGATCCTGAGCACCATCCACTCGGCCAAAGGCGGCGAATGGGACGTGGTGCACGTGATCCACGCCGCCGACGGCATGATTCCGTCCGACATGTCGACGGGCAACCAGGACGACATCGAAGAAGAACGCCGCCTGTTCTACGTCGCGCTGACGCGCGCGCGCGACAACCTGTACGTCTATTTTCCGCTGCGCTTTTACCGTCGTCCGCGCGGCATGGACGACGACCACCACTTCGCGCAGCTGACGCGCTTTCTGCCGGAACCGATCCAGTCATTATTCGAGCAACGCTCGGTGGGCGCCACTGCTGCTCTGGCCACGCCCGCGGCGCACGCCAGCGTGGACACGTTGCTCAGTCGGCTGTGGGAGAGCTGATTTTGACAATCGCGCGGCTTGTGGAACTTTCACGTGCGCGCCGTCGTCTGGAACGGTGAAACCCGCCCAAGAGGGAGCTCGTGAACGCCGATGTCACTCTGGCCCTTCCGCGCTGGCTCTGCCCGCACGCGTTTTTCAGCCGTCGCCGTCGCCGCCGTGGTGCTGCTCGCCGCCGGTGGTGCGTGTAACTCCATAAGCCACCTGAGTCCGGCCGGTGTGCTGCCGTCCTCCTCCGCTCCAGGCTCCAGCCCCTCGGCGATGTCGCCATCGACCGGCGTTTCGGCCGCTGGCGCCTCCGCCACGGCTGGCTCCTCGGCTGGTGAGCCGCTGGTGGTGTCTGCTGGTGGCTCCGCCGCTACGCCCGCCGCCGCTGCGCCCGCCGCCCTTGCGCCCGCCGCCGTTGCGCCCGCGGCTGTTGGCCGCGACGCCAGTCGCGCTCCGAGCCAGGCGCAGGCCCAGCCCTCCGACACCACCTCGCCCGAGTCCACCACACCTGACACCAGTGCCCAGGTCCTGGATCGCATGGTCATCCGCACCGCCCAGTTGACCGTCGAAGTCCCAGACATGGAGTCTGCGCTGGCCAAGGCGCGCAGCGTCGCTTCCCAGTCCGGCGGCTACGTCAGTACCTCGAACACCCACATCGAACGCGTCGAC
>JAFAWJ010001182.1 GCA_019242065.1 Chloroflexota bacterium | reverse complement strand
GTAGAGACCAGATCGATGCTGACAACAACTTCTTCGAGCTCGGCGGCCACTCGCTCATGGCTGCCGAGATCGTTGCGGCGCTGCGGGAGGAATATGCATCGGTCGATCTCACACTTGCAAGATTCTTCGAAGCACCGACTCCAGCGGAACTCAGTCAGACAATTGAACATGGCCTCGCACACGAGCAACTCGCCTGAAGACCTCAAGGGAAAGGTGGCGACGATGGACCGGTTGAACCTGACGGGCACGGAGATTGCCGATATTCACGAATTAATCGCGCGGGTCCTGTCAACTTATGCAGCCGTGGACGCCCCCGACTTCCTCCACGACGCCGGGCTGCTGGCGCACGACATGCCTCAACGCGTTCGACGCCTGCTCAACAACTTTCGCATGGTCGAGCCGGCCGACGGCGCATGCCTGATCTCCGGCTGGGACATCGATGATCTTCGCCTGGGTACGACGCCCACACACTGGAAATGGGAAGACACCGTCCCGCGCCGCTCGGCTGAGGACGTGTTACTCGTGCTACTGGGCTCCTTGCTCGGCGACGTCTTCGGATGGCTGACCCAGCAGGACGGGCACATCGTGCACGAGATCATGCCCATACGAGAACACGACGACGAGCAGATTGAGACAGGGAGCAGACAAGAGCTCATATGGCATACGGACGATGCCTTCCACCCGTACCGCGCAGATTACATCGGCATGATGTGCTTGCGAAATCCCGATAAGATACCCACAACGTTCGGCTACTTTGACGCTGCGACGCTTCCTCCTGACTACGTCGATGTTCTTTTCAAGGCTCGGTTCCTGATGAGGCCGGACGACTCCCACCTGGAGTCGAACCGTTCCGATCTCGACAACCACGTGCTAGGTAATCGTCAGCCGGTGGATGCGGCGTATAAGGCGATGAACAGCGTAAATTTTGAGCCTGGGGCCGTCGCATTGCTGGAGGGAGATCACAACTCGCCGTATATTCGGATCGATCCCTGCACGACGACAGCCCTGGACAACGACCTGTTGGCCAAGATGGCCCTTGACGCGTTGGTGCAGCAGATTTCTGGAACACTGGTTGATGTCGTTCTTTCACCTGGCGACGTGATCTTCCTGGACAACAAATCTGTTGTCCACGGCAGGCGTCCCTTCTTGCCGCGGCACGACGGCCACGATCGATGGCTCAAACGCGTAGGCGTTACACGCGATCTTCGAAAGTCGCGGGGTGACCGGTCCTCAGCAACTTCACGCCTGATTCAGTGAATCTGATGTAGCTTTACGGTTCCGGCACGGCGCCTCGGGAACGGGCATCATGATGCTGGGAGACATGGCAGAAACGGCGAGCGACGTTGGCGAGCGCGCGAGTGCACGCGATGCTACTGGACAGGCTTACCCATTCGACCTCGGCGTGCGCGCCGACCCCGCTTGGCCCGAACAGCACGGTGGGAATACCTGCTGCTGAGATGAAGGCTGAGTCGGCCCAATAGCTCGCAGCGTGCAGCTCAGCTGGCTTGCCCAGGACTTCCGAAACCGCCCCTGACGTGGTCGCAACGATTTGCGCGGACTCTGCAGTCTCCAACGCATCACGGGCGAGTGTGACGCGCGCGATGGCCCGAAACTCGTTGTCCGCGCGGCGACACGCATCGAGGAGTTCGTCGATCTCGCGCTGGACACTTTGGGCAGTATCGCCCGGCAGGGTCCGACGCTCCAACGTGAGGCGACACTGGTCTGGGATGGTCGATTCTCCGATGCCGCCTGCAATGACGGAAGCGTGTACGCTGCCTGTCCCGAGCCGCGGATGGTCGCTGGCGTTCAGAGAGCGGTTCAGTTGGTCGATCGCCACGAGCACGGGCCCGGTTTTTAGGATGGCATCGACACCCAACTGAGGGCGCGATCCGTGCGCCGCCTTGCCCATCACCTCGATCTCGATCCAGACGAAGCCTTTGTGCGCGGTCACAACAGCCAGTTCGGTTGGTTCGGTGACAATCGCCCCGTCGGCAGTGATATGCCGCAACGCCTCAACGATTCCGACGCTCGAGTGTTCCTCGTCGGCGACAGCCGCGACAACGACCTCTCCACTCGTTCGGGCGCGCGCTGCGTCACGGCAACAAATCAGCGCGGCCGCCAGGCCGGCTTTCATGTCATACGCGCCGCGACCGTACAGACGATCCCCGTCTATGCGTGGGATGAGAGCGTCGTGCATGCCCTGGTAGCCGACGGTATCGAGGTGCGCGCACAAGAGCAGGGTCTTCCCGCCGCCCATTGGAGAGCCGCCACGAATAATGACGCTCGGGCGCCCCGACGGCTGGCCAACGACCGCGCAGCGGAGCCCGCACCGTTCGGCCCAGTTCGCGATGTAGGCGGCAATCGCTTGCTCACCTGCTCCACCTGCCACAAGCGTCGGGTTTACCGAATCAATTGATACGAGGTGTTGCAGCAGGTCTACGACGTCCTGGTCCATCTTTCCCCGCCTATCAACCTGTATTTAGTCATGTCGCGTGCTCCGGCTGCGCCGCGCGCTGAGCTCAGAACGTCGGGAATGGGCGGGTCCATACCCATCAGCAAGAATAACATGCCGAAGGCGAGATTCGCCCCGAGGCTGACCAATGCAGTGCTGACTGCTGACGGGCCTTGCGCAGGAATCGATGCGAGCGCGTCGTGAGTGGGTCCGACCCAAACCGTTACCGCCGCCGCAGTTGTCATCAAACGAAGAACAGTCCCGATTCGGCCGAGATGGGCGTTCAGTTCTTTGACGACGTCGAACTCTGACGCCACTGATGCTGGCTTGTTGGGCAGCCCAGACGGCGTCGGCGGAGTCACCGTCAGCCCTCCTGCTTCTGCCGCTCCCAGCGCGCCACGTAGCCGCTCCGACGCCGTGGCTTTCGATCGATGGCGCCGACCTGGCGGCCGAGGGGCTTGCCCTCGGCTGCTCGCCTGGCGAGGCCGAGCTTGATCCGCTCCGACTTGCGCTTCGATTCCTGCTGGCCCATCCAGCCAGCGAAGGCGACCAGTACGTCCTGGACCTCGGGCGAGCCGTTTGAGCCAGCTCTCCTGGACGCTCAGCACGGTGGCCCGCCGCTCGCGGAACTGCCTGATGATCCGCAGCGCGCCTTCGGCACCCTCGCGGGTGATGCGTCCAGGGCCCACACGACCAGGACCTCGAAGTCCCCCTTCCGGGCGTCGTCGAGCGTCTGCTTCAGCGTCTTCTGGTAGACGCCGCGATCCTTTCCGCCATTCCAGGCCGAGTCGTCGAGCTCGTAACGGCGTACCACCTCGAGTTGGTGGTGAGCGTCTCCTGGTTGCCGGTGCTGACGCGGATCCACAGCGCCCCGCGCTGGGTGCGCACGATCGTTTTGTGGGCCACGGTCGTCAGTCCTTCGTCTCGACTGCCACGAGATCGTCGGGCGGCTCGCTGCCGTGAACGGTGCGCCAATGATCGGCGATCCACTCACCTTGCTCCGCGCGCGGGAGGGCGTCCTGGCGCGGATTCTTCCAGCGTAGCGGGATGCCATGCGCGGTGTGCGCCACGGAAAGCTCCCACAGCGTGATCCCGTACCGCTCGGCGATCTCCCACTGGGTGCCGCCACGCTGACGACCAGCCGCGTAGTCGGCGCGCGCTCGGGCGCATACGTCGGCGGTCATCGAGCCAGATACTCTCTCTTCCTCAAACAAGCTCTCGCGGTAGAGTGTTTCGATGCGTCGCAGACGATCATCGATGCTGCCGATGAGCCGCACGAGGTCACTGCGGGTTGACCTGCGCCAGCGACAGCACACCTCGCGGGAACGGTGCTCACAGCTAGTGATGCAGGCCACGACAGTGCACGCGCCGTGTGAAAATGGCGCCATCAACCGACGTCCGGCCGTGATCGCGCGCTGCGGGACCACGGCGGATATCGCCGCTGCCATTCGTTTTGGTCGTGAGCACGATTTGCGAGTGTCGGTGCGGGGTGGCGGACACAATTACCGCGGCTGTGCGGTGTGCGACTACGGTGTGATGATCGATTTGAGT
>JAFAWJ010001029.1 GCA_019242065.1 Chloroflexota bacterium | reverse complement strand
CGAGTGGCCAGTGGCAGCGTCAAGAAGTAGCAGAACACGACGCCGCACATGAACGAGAAAAACACGCCCGGTACGGCGATGTACAGGTACTTCTTTTCGTTGGCGTAGAGCGCGGGCGAAACAAATGCCAGTAACTGGTAGATGATGACCGGCATCGCCAGCGCGGCGCCGACGACCAGCGCCACTTGCAGGTAGGTGAAGAACGTCTCACCCGGGCGGGTGGCGATGATCGTCACGTTGTTGGCTTTGGCCTGGTTGACGATCAGGTCGAACAGGTAGCCGGTGACCGAGTTCAGCGTGGGAATCGGCACGATCGCGATGACCACGCCGATACACACGGCCAGGACGGCGGCAACCAGCCGACCGCGCAGCTCCTCGAGGTGTTCGAGGAGCGTCATCTCCTTGTCGCCGGGCGCGTGCGATTCCTGATCGTCTGGCGCTGGGGCGGGAGGTGGAAGCGGGGCCTGGGTTATCGCCATAGAGTGCTCACTGAACGCGGGTGTTGGCTAACTGTATCTAGGCGCCGCCATGTTCGTGCAGATAATCCATCGCGTCCTGGACGGTGCGGATCTTTTCGGCGTCCTCGTCACTGATCTTGACGTTGAATTCTTCTTCGAGCGACATGATCAGCTCGACGAGATCGAGCGAGTCGGCGTTCAGGTCGTCGATAAAGTTCGCCTCTGGAGTCACCTCGTCTTCGCTGACGCTCAACTGCTCGGCGATGATCTTCTTCAGGCGCTCCTCAGCGCTGGCCGGCATCGTCTCTCCTCATGCCCCTTTCACGTCACCAGGTTGGGTCGCGTCCACGGCGCGACCAAGTACACCATTGACAAACTTGGCCGAAGTTTCGCTCCCGAAAAGCTTGGCCAGCTCGACCGCTTCATTGATGGCGGTTCTGAGTGGCACTGTAGCATTGCCGTACAAGGATTCATAGAGTCCGATCCGCAGTACATTGCGGTCCACCGCGGACATCTGCGCGAGCGGCCACAGGGGCGCACGCTCCTGGATGACCGAGTCGATCGGCCCCCGATTGGCCAGGACACCGCCGACCAGGACCTGTGCGTAGTGATTGGCATCCGAGAGCACCTCAGGCGGGTACGGCGGATCGCTGGTTTCCTTGAACGTTTCGGCCAGTCGGTCGAGAACCTGCCCCGGTGGGTGATGACCCTGGTCCATCTCGTATAGCGCCTGGAATGCCAGCGCCCGTCCGAGTCGACGGTCCAGAAACGGACCGGCTGGAAAAAGACGCCCAAGCTGCTCGAGTGGTTCGTCGATGGCAGGCTGCAACGGTGGTCGAGATGGTACCAACGCCAGAATCCCGCCGCTCAGGCCATGACCAGTCCGCCGTCGACATTCAGCACCTGACCTGTGATGTAGGCGGCGCCGTCGCCGGCGAGAAAGGCGACCGCTTCGGCCACGTCCTGCGGCGTGCCCTTGCGTCCAGCGGGGACCATCTGCATGAGGGCGGTGATCGCCGCCTCGGGCACACCCTGCCAGATCTCGGTGTCGATCACGCCCGCAGCAACGGCATTGCAGGTGATGTTGCGTGAGGCGACCTCGCGCGCGGTCGAGCGGGTCAGGCCGATCATGCCGGCCTTCGACGCGGAATAGTTTGCTTGCCCGGCGTTGCCGATGACCCCGGAGATGGAGGTGATGTTGACGATGCGTCCGGCGCGCTGACGCAGCATGGGTCGCAACGCGGCTCGCGTCACCAGGAATGTCGACTTGAGGTTCGTGTCGATGACGGCATCCCAATCGTCTTCGGACATGCGCATGATCAGCGTGTCGCGGGTAATGCCGGCGTTGTTGACCAGCACGTCGATGCGCTTGAACGTCTCCAGCGTCGTCGCGACCAGCCGTTCGACGTCGGCGGCCTGCGCGACGTCCGCTTGCACGACCAGCGCCTCAGCGCCGGACTCGCGCACGTCGTGGGCGACGCTTTCCGCGGCGCCCGCCTGCTGGTTGTAGTTGATGACCACGCTAGCGCCGTCCGCGGCGAGTCGTACTGCGACGGCTCGCCCGATGCCGCGCGATGCGCCGGTGACCAGGGCCGTTTTGCCTTCGAGTCGCACCTGACTAGGCTGCCAGCAACTCGTGGACCGTTGCCAGATCGGGCAGGGCGCCGAAGCTGGCCACCTGGGCGTCGGGCAGCGTGCGGCGTACCAGGCCAGCCAGGACGTTGCCCGGGCCGACTTCGAGAAATCGGTCGCAGCCAAGCGCTGCCAGGCGCTGCAGGGTCTCGATCCAGCGCACCGGCGAGTAGACCTGGACGGCCAGCTCGTCGCGCAGCGCGTCTGGAGCCTGCGTGGGCTCGGCCGAGGCGTTCACCACCACGGGGATACGTGCGGGCTGCAAAGCCAGATCATCGAGCGCGTGACGCACGGGGTCGGCCGCGGGCCGCATGTACACCGAATGAAACGGGCCGCCGACGTTCAGTGGCAGTACGCGGCGCGCGCCGGCCGCTTTGGCCGTGCTACTCAAACGCGCCAAGGCATCCTGGGCGCCCGACACGATGATGTTGCCGGGCGCATTGAGATTGGCGACCTCGATCGAGGACCCGTCCTGTGAGGCGCTCAGGCAGGCGGCGCGCAGCGGGTCCTCGTCCAGTCCGATGACCGCCGCCATGCCGCCGTCGACGGCGTCGCACGCGCTGGCCATCGCCTGGGCTCGAACGTGGACGAGCTTCAAGGCCGTCTCGGCGTCGAAAACCCCGGCCGCGACGTAGGCGGCGTACTCACCGACGCTGTGGCCCGCGACCGCCGCGAACTCCAGCGGAGCTTTCGCCCGCAACACGACCAACGCGGCCAGGCTGGTGACCACCACCGCTGGCTGCGCCACGTCGGTCTGGGTCAGACGCTCGAGCGGACCCTCGGCGCACAAGCGGCTGATGGGCAGCCCGGTCAGCGAATCAGCCATCTCGAACAGGTGGCGGGCGTCCGGCGATTCGGCCGTCAGATCCGTGCCCATGCCCACGGCCTGCGAGGCCTGGCCAGGAAACAGCAGAGCAAGCAGGGCGGGCAGCTACTCCGGCTTCTGCTTGGCTTTGGCGTCCAGACGCAGGATGTCTATGCCGTTGTAGGTGCCACAGTTGGGGCAGACCTGGTGGGTGGGCTTCCGCTGGCGGCACTGTGGGCAGTTCATCAACGGCGGCGGGACGATGTGGTCGTGGCTGCGGCGCTGGCCGCGCCGTGCCGAGCTGATCTTCTTCTTTGGCAGTCCAACCATGACGGTACTTAGTCGCTCTCCTCGTCATCGTGCAGCAGCACGGCTAGTCTCGCAAAGGGGTTGGCCGGGTCCACGGGTTCGGCTTCGTCTTCGATGTCGACCTGTGGATGGGCGACATGTGCGTTATCGAGGCGCTCGCCACATTCCGGGCACAGGCCCGGGCAGTTCATCTCGCACAGCGGCTGGAGTGGCAGGCTGGTCAGGATGTTTTGTCGCAGGATCTCATTGAGGTCGATCTCGTGATGCTCGTTGATCAGTGGCTGGTCGTCCTGCGTGCCGTCCGGCAGGGGAACCGACAGGCCGGTACGGACGTCGGTGATCGGCAGGAACTCTTCGTCCAACGTGCCATTCACGCGAGCGATCGTTTCGTCCAAACAGCGCGAGCACTCCAGCACGACTCGCGCATGGTAGTCGCTGTGAGCCAGGATGCCTTCAGAGGTGCGGATCAAACGGGCGTGTCCGGCGATTGGGCCGCTCAAATGCAGCTCGCCGGCGGGGTCTGGGAATGGCTCACGGAAGTCGTACTCACGAACGGTACCGGGCCCCATGAGCAAAAGTTGAGACACGTTGAAGCTGACCATGGGTCCCAAAGCGGTCGAGTATAGGCGATTGTCGGCGTGCGACGTCCGACTAGACGCGGTCGGCGAGACCCTCGTGTGCGCCACGCGCCTCGAGCTCGGTCAGTCCGCGATCGACCGTACCGGACACCTGCCCGATCTGGTCGCGCAACTTCTGGAGGACGCGGTAAGCGTACGCGTCGGCCTCGTGGCGGATGTCGGCGGCCTGGCGCAGGGCGCGGTCCTCGATGTCGGCCGCGCGTGACTCGGCGGAGCGGACGACGTGGTGCTCGTCGACTCGCTCGGCCGCCTGGGCATCGGCATCCCGCACGATGCGATCGCCCTCGGCCTGCGCCTCGGCGATGACCTGGTCGCGCTGCTCGGTAAGCCGGCGGGCGGCTTTGATCTCTTCGGGGATCGAGACGCGAATCTGGTCGAGGATGTCGAGGATCTCCTGCTCGTCGACCAGCGTGCGCGACGTCAAAGGAACACGCGAGCCCGCCCCAAGCACCTCCTCGAGCTGATCGAGCAGATAGAGGATGTCCAACGGCTCAACGATAACAGGGGCTAGGTCTCGCTGGAGGCGTACAGCGTGATCCGTGTCCGGCCATGTCGGCGGGTCGACTGCAGAGCCAGATCGGCCACGTGAGTGGGTGGCTGTGTCTCCCAGGCCTGCTCGACGATGACCACGCTCGACGGTCTCAGCATGCCGGGGGCCGCCAGGCCGGCGACTGCTGATTCCAGCGCGGCGGTGTCGGCGTACGGCGGGTCGGCGAAGACCAGGTCAACCGGCTGCTGCACGGCGCGTAGTGCGAGCGCTGCCGGCCGCTGGTGGATCCGCGCCCTGTCGTCGAGTTCGGTGGTCCGCAAGTTGGCGGCCAGGATGTGCGCCGCCTCGCGGTCCTCCTCGACGAACTCGGCGTGCTGCGCCCCGCGGCTCAACGCCTCGATGCCCAGTCCGCCCGAGCCGGCGAACAGGTCCAGGACGCGGGGCCACGCGCGCGCGGCAGCGAAGTCGCCCTCCTCTTCGTCTGGCTCGAAGCCGCGCTTGTAGGCCAGGGCTTCGAGCATGGAGAAAATCGCGCCCTTGATCAGGTCGGCCGTCGGACGGGTGTCGGCGGCAGCGCGCAGGTGCCGACCGCGGGCGGTGCCCGAGATGACGCGCACCGCGCTAGCTCGGGTCGCCTGCGCTGGCCACGAAGGCGGCGAGGTGACCGGCGAGGGCATGGTGCTCCTCGCGGACGAGCTCTGGATCGTCGGCAAGGATGCGGGTGGCCGCCGATCGCACCGACTCGACCAGTGGGGCATCGTCCAGGCGGGCCACCTTCAGCTCGGGCATGCCGCTCTGACGCACGCCAAAGTAATCACCCGGTCCGCGCAGCCGCAGGTCGCGCTCGGCCAGGACCAGCCCGTTGGTACTTTCGACCAGGGCGGCGAGTCGCTCGTTCGTGTCGGGTTCGGGCAGGTCGCTCAGCAGGATGCACACGGATGGCTGGCCCCCGCGACCCACCCGCCCGCGGAACTGGTGCAGCTGGGCCAGACCGAATCGCTCGGCGCCCTCGATCAGCATGACCGTGGCGTTGGGCACGTCGACGCCGACTTCGACCACTGCCGTCGAGACAAGCACGTCGAACTCGTGGTCGCGAAACGCACGCATGATCGCGTCCTTGTCCGCCGGCCGCATGCGGCCGTGCAGCAAGCCGAGTCGCAGCGTCGCGAGCTCACCCGTGCGCAAGCGTTCGTACTCCTCCGTGGCCGATTTGGCTTCGAGAACCTCGGATTCTTCGACCAGCGGACAGATGATGAAGCTCTGCTGTCCTTTCTCGGCGGCGCGGCGGACGCGTTCGTACGCCAGGTCCCGCTCGTCCGATCCCAGCAGTCGGGTGCGCGGAAACTGGCGACCAGGCGGCATCTCGTCGATGGCCGACAGGTCCAGGTCGCCGTAGAGGCTGAGTGCCAGCGTCCTCGGGATCGGGGTCGCGGTCATCACCAGCAGGTGCGGAACGCCGTCATCGCTGCCGGCTCGCTGGCGCAGGCTGACGCGCTGACGCACGCCGAAGCGATGCTGCTCATCGACGACGACGAGGCCCAACCGGGCGAACTCGAGGCGCTCCTGGATGAGCGCCTGGGTACCGACGACCAGGTCGACCTCACCACTCGCGGTTGCCGCGTAGGCCTGGGTGCGCGCCTTTCCTTTGATACTGCCCGTCAGAAGCATCACGGTCGGTCGATGCCCGACCACGCCTTCCAATTCAGACGCGGACGTCGCCAACAGCCCGGCGACGGTCGCGAAGTGTTGTTCGGCCAGGATCTCGGTCGGGGCCATGAAGGCGCCCTGGTAGCCGTTGGCGAGGGCGTTCACCAGCGCGAGGACCGCGACGGCGGTCTTTCCGGAGCCGACCTCGCCCTGGAGTAGCCGTGTCATGGGTTGGCTGCCAGCCGTATCGCCAAGGATCTCGTCGGTAACGCGTTGCTGCGCTGGCGTGAGCTCGAATGGCAGGCCGTGGACGAGAGCGTCCAGCGCCGACTGGCTCCGCGGCATGGGCGGCGCCGGGTCGTGCTGCCACGTCATACGGCGACGCAGGACCATCAACTGGATGGTCAATAGCTCCTCGAAGGCGAATCGCCTGCGCGACTCCGCGTACTCCTCGGGGGTCGCGGGAAAGTGCATCTGCCAGAGTGCGCGCTCTATGGCCAGGAGGCCGTGCTCGGTCCTGATCGACTCGGGCAACGGGTCGACCACGCTGGCCGCGAAGTGGGTCAGCGCCCAGTGAATGCGATTGCGCAGCTCTTTGTCGGTGAGGCCGGCGGTCAGCGGATGGATGGGCACCATGCCGCGGGTGTGGATGGGCGGACCATCGGCGCGTTCGTAGTCGGGGTTTTCGAAGACGAGCTGACGGCCCTGCAGGATCAGCCGCCCACTGAGCGCGATGCGGTCCCCAGCGTTGACTCCGATGCGGGTGACGCCGTGTCGCAGCCAGACGGCCTGGACACTGCCGGTCGAGTCGCGGACGGTGGCGCGCAGCTTCTTCAAGCCGCGGGGCAGACTTTCGACCTCGAGGCGCTCCAGCGTGCCGACAACAGAGCCTTCGGGCTTGAAGAAGAGGTCGGCGATCGGCGAGGCGGGCGGGTAGGTCTGATGGCGCGTGGGGAAATGAAAGAGCAGGTCGCCGACGGTGTGGATGCCTGCGCGGGAGTACAGACGGGCGCGAACGGGGCCGATGCCCTTGAGGGTCTCGATGCGCGTGGCGAGCGTAACGCCAACGGGTGGCACCACATTGACGCGTGACGTCGTTGTTTCCCGAGCAGGCACCTGTAGGGGAGGGGGGGGGGGCGCGGTCGTTCCCGATAAAAGTATCTCCGCCGCCTGCAGCCGCTCGGCGCGCTCGGCGGGCGCCAGCGACCCGTAGTCCACCAGCAGGTCCACCACCCGGCTGCCCGGTGGCAGGTCCTGGAGGCGCTCGGCAAACCCCGAGAGTCCGCCGATGACGACCCGGTCGCGATAGCCGTCGGCGGCTTCGGCGCGGAAGATGCGCGCCGCCGTCTCGAGCAGCTCAGCGGGCAAGGAGAAAGCCTACGCCAATCACTCCCGGCCCGCCGTGCGTCCCGACGACCGGCCCGAGTTCACCGCGGTCGACGGCCAGATCGGGAAAGCGCAGGTGCAGCTGGTCCTCGACCAGCGCCGCATTGGCCGGGGCGTCCGCGTGCATGACCCCCAGCCGCTCGAGGGGTCCAGCGCCGACGACCAGCTCGACCAGACGCCGCATGGCGCCATTCATCGTCCGCACGCGCTCGACCGGGGCCACTTCTCCATCCTGGACACTGAGGATGGGTTTTACGCTGAGGAGCGTCCCGGCGAGCGCCGCTGCGCGGCCAATGCGGCCGCCGCGCTGCAGAAATTCGAGCGTGTCGAGCAGGGCCAGGATCCGCAGCCGTCCGCGGGTCTGTTCGATCTCCTCCACGATCTCGGCGGGCGGCAGTCCCTGGTTGGCCAGGGTGACCGCCATCTCGGCCAGCCAGCCGATACACACCGAGACCGACCCGGTATCGACGACCGAAATACGCTGGGGGTCGACGGCTTCGGCCGCGCGGCGCGCCACGTCGCACGTGCCGCTCAGCCGCGCGGCGAGATTCAAGCAGATCAGCGCGTCGTGCTCTTTGAGTTGCTCGCGAAAGGTGGCCTCGAAGGCGGCCGGGCTGGGCGCCCCAGTCTTGGGCAGCGCTTTCGTGGTCCGCAGGCGACGGTAGAACTCGGTCGGGCTCAGGTCGAGCTTGTCACGGTAGGTCTGGCCATCCCAGTTGACGATGAGCGGCACCATGGCGAGACCCAGGCGGGCTTGCACGTCCGGCGACAGGTCTGCCGTGCTGTCGGTGACAACGCCGAGTGAGGTCACTCCAGGGACGCGACGTACGGGTAGTGCGGCTGGCCGCCCTGGACCACCTCGACGGCCAGGCCCGGGTGCTGCTCACGGATACGGGCCGCGACCGCCTCTGTCCCGTCGGAGGTCGCCGTGTGCCCGAAATAGATCGTCACGATCTCCATGTCGTTGATGGGCGTCGCCGACAGTCCCGACACCAGCGCCTCGTCTGCCGAACCCGCGGCCACCACCACCCGTCCGTCGGCAATTCCGAGAAACTCGCCCTCCTTGACCGACAGTCCGTCCACCTCCGCATCACGCACGGATTGCGTCACTTCGAGGGTGTGCACCGCGTGCGCGGCCTGCTCCATGGCTGCCAGATTCGTCTGCATGTCCGATTGGAAGTTGAACGCTAACAGGGCGCCGATGCCCTGCGGCACACTTTCTGTCGGAATCACGGCGACCGAATGTGGCGTCAGTTCCTGGACGTGCCTGGCGGTCAGGATGATGTTGCTGTTGTTGGGCAGGATCAGTAGCTCCTTGAAGCCGGAGCTGTTGACCGCCGTCAGGATCTCCTGGACACTCGGATTCATCGTCTGACCACCCTGGACGACCCGCGCGCCGAGGCTGCGGAAAACTTTCTGAAGGCCGTCGCCGGCCGCGACGGCGATGACGCCAATGCTCGACGCGGCCGCCTGTCCGTCGTCGCCGGCCGGTGGCGCTTGCGCGGCCGCGGTGAACGCCTGGTGTTGAAGCTCCATGTTCTCGACTTTGACGCGAGCCAGCGTGCCATGCTCGACTGCGAACTCCAGGACCTGGCCCGGCCGCAAGGTGTGCACGTGCACGCGCATCAGGTCCTGCGCGCCGACGGCAATCACCGACTCGCCCAGCGCTTCCATGTGGCTTTTGACCTCGGACACGGGCACGTCGACATCGCGCAACAGGACCTCGGTGCAGAAGCCAAAGGTCGATTCCTCGTCGATGGCGTCGACCAGCGCACGACTGTAGGGGTGGTGCTGGGCGTCCTCCTCGACCGAGCGTCCGGTCGACCACATCCACGCGCCTTCGAGGATGACGCGGAAGCCCTCGCCGCCGGAGTCGACGACGCCGGCCTTGCGCAGGACTTCGAGCTGCGTCGGGGTGGCGGCCACCGCGTCGCTGGCGGTGCGCGCGATGTGCCCCAACATGTCGGGCAGATCGGCACTGGCCCCCGCCGCGACCTTCGCGGCCACCCCCACCTCGCGCGCCACGGTCAGGATCGTGCCCTCGACAGGTCGACTCACGCCGCGATACGCCACGTCGCTGGCCTGCGCCAGCGCGGCGGCCAGGCCAGCCGGCGTGAGCTCAGCCACATCCTTCAAGGCCTCGGCAAACCCACGCAGCAATTGCGACAGGATGACGCCCGAGTTGCCGCGGGCGGCCAGCATGGCGGCTTCGTACGTCTCGCGCGCGACCTGACCGACGCTGACGTCGTCGCCCAGGCGCCCCAGGCTCTCGACGGCGGACTGCAGTGTCATCGACATGTTCGTTCCGGTGTCGCCGTCCGGGACGGGAAAGACGTTGAGGGCGTTGATGCGCTCGGCGTTGGCGGTCAACCACGTGGCCGCGGATTGCAGTGCAGTCCGCAGGTCGGCACCCGTAGCTCGCCCCCTGTCGCGTGCCGCCGTCGGCGTGGTCATACGTCGGCGCCCTATGCTAGCCTACCGCCAATCGTGTCGAGCCGTTGCGAACTGTGTGGCAAGGGAGTGACCTTCGGTCACAACGTCAGCCACTCCAATCGAAAGACCAACCGCCGCTGGCTACCGAACGTCCAGAAGACGTCGGTGCTGGTCAACGGCGCGTCGCGGCGTGTGTACGCCTGCACGCGCTGCATCCGAACCCTACGCAAGCAAAGCTCGACGTAGCGCCGGGATGTTGACCTCGGGGCCATCACCTTCGAGGTAGACAAACGATCCGGCGACCACGACGCTGGCGCCCGCCTGGGCGACGAGTGACGCGTTGTCGAGCTTGACGCCGCCGTCGACTTCGACGTGGCAGGTGGGATTGCGTCGGTCGACGAGCGCGCGCGCCTCGGCGAGTTTCCGTAACGCGAGGTCGATGAAGCGCTGGCCTCCGAAGCCGGGATTGACGGACATCACCAGCAGCAGGTCCAGACTCTCGACCAGGTCTTCGACGAGCGACACGGGCGTGCCCGGGTTGAGCGCCAGGCCGGCCCGCGCGCCCAGCTCACGGATCGCCGCCAGCGTGCGGTGCGGGTGGCGGTCCGCTTCGAGATGGATCGTCATGCCGTCGGCGCCCGCGTCACGAAACGCGCCGATATAGCGTCGCGGATCGTCGATCATCAGGTGCACATCCAGCGGCAGACGCGTCGCGCGCCGTATGCCTTCGACGACCATCGGTCCCAGTGTCAGGTTAGGAACAAAGGCGCCGTCCATCACGTCGACGTGAATCCAGTCGGCCCCACCGGCTTCGGCGCGCTGGACGGCATCAGCCAGGTGCCCGAAGTCGGCGTTCAGAATGGACGGCGCGATCTTGATCGAGGTCGTCATCCGACGGCTATTGCTAGCGGCCGCGCGCGTTTTTCGGCCAGGCGTAACTGGCCGCAGGCGGCCAGGATGTCGCGACCGCGGTTGACGCGAATGGTTGCCGCGATGCCAGCGTGCCGCAGGCGCGTTTCGAATGCGAGTGCACGTTCGGCGTTCGAGGCGCGCAGGCTGGCGTCTTCGCCCGGATTGAGCGGGATCAGGTTGACGTGCGCCAGCCGCCCGTGGAGCAGGGCTGCCAGGTCATCGGCGAGGGCATCCGAGTCGTTCACACCGGACATGAGCGTGTACTCGTAGCTGACTCGCCGCCCCGTGCGCTCGACGTAATAGTCGGCCGCGGCGAGCACCTGGTGGATCGGCCAGCGACGGTTGATGGGCATCAATTCCGATCGCAGCGCGTCGTCGGGCGCGTGCAGCGAGATGGCCAGACCAACCTGGAGGCGCTCGTCCGCGAAGCGACGCATCGCGGGCACGACGCCCGCCGTGGATAGCGTGATGCGGCGGGCGCCCAGATGCAGGCCTCGTGGATGGATGAGCAGGCGAATGGCGCGCAGCGTCTCGGTGTAGTTGGCCAGCGGCTCACCCATGCCCATGAACACGACGTTGGTCACTGGATTGCCACGGCTGCTGAAGCGCAGCACCTGTTCGACTATCTCGCCCGCGTCCAGATTGCGGGCGAAGCCAAACTGGCCGGTAACGCAGAAGACGCAGCCCATGGCGCAGCCAGCCTGCGAGGATACACAGATGGTCTTGCGACCGTCCTCGGCGCGCATGTCCACGGCCTCGATCTCCTGGCCGTCGCCCAGACGCAGCAGCAGCTTGGTGGTCTCGCCGTCGCGTGAGGTGAGCCGCCGCACTTCCTGGCTGCGCGCCGGCGTCAGGTGCTCGCGGAAGCCGACCGGCAGGTTGGTCATCTGATCGGGATCGAGGACACCCTGCCGATGGATCCAATCGAAGACCTGTCGGCCGCGATAGCCAGGTTGACCGAAGGCGACGGCAAGGTCCTCGAGCTCGTCCGGGAACATGCCTGCCAGTGAGCGCGACACCGTCTCTGGACTATGCCAGTTTCGATCGCGCCAGGCCCGGGTATCCGCGCAGCAGGTCCGCGCCGCTCATGGCGCGTCGGCCTTCGAGCTGTACTTCGTCCAGCCGCAGCCACCGCTCGCCGGTCGCGACCAGCGGTACCCCCAGCTCGACCTCGACGGTGCCAGGTTCGGCGCGCGGGCCGTCGGCGGGCCAGGCGCGCAGCACTTTGAGCTGGCGCGCATCGAAGCGCGTGAACGCGCCCGGCCAGCCGCGATAGGCACGCACCTGGTTGAAAATCGTCTCAGCCGGCGCGGTCCAGTCGATGTGCGCATCCTCGCGTTCGATGCGGCGGCTATACGTGGCCTCGGCCTCATCTTGCGGCCTGGGGACAACCTGCTCCCGCAACGCGCGCACCACCAGGTTGGCGCCCACCGCCGCCAGCCTGGGCTCGAGCGTCACGTAGTCGTCTTCGGGTGCGATCGGCACCAGCTCCTGCAACAGAATTGGTCCAGCGTCGAGCGCTTCGACCAGCCGAATGATGCTCACGCCGGTGCCCTGGTCGCCTGCCGCGAGAGCGGCCTGGATCGGCGCCGCGCCGCGCCAGCGCGGCAGCACCGACGGATGGACATTCAGAATGCCACCCGGCACCAGATCGAGGAGGTTGCCGGGGACCAGGGCCGCAAAGGCCACCAGGACCATGGCGTCAGCGCGCGCCTCACGCAGGATCGATTCTGGCTCCTCGCCACGCAGGCTGGGCGTCTGCCACACGCGCAGTTCCTTCTCACGCGCGTACACCGCGACGGGGGGTGGTGTAGGCTTCTGTCCGCGCCCTGCTGGACGGTCCGGCTGCGTGACGACCAGGGCGATGTCGTGCCCGGCGGCATGCAACGCCTCTACACTGGGCAGGGCAAAGGCGGGGCTCCCGAAGAAGACTACCCGCACACGTCACTACGACCCCACATGTCCTTGGGCAACCCCTTCAACAGTGTCATGGGTCTGTTTTCCCGTGACATCGGCATCGACCTCGGTACGGCGAACACGCTTGTGCTCGTCCGTGGCAAGGGCATTGTCATCAACGAGCCCTCGGTGGTAGCGATCGACGCCAAGACCAAGCGACCCCTGGCGGTGGGCGCCGACGCCAAGCGTATGGTCGGGCGCACCCCCGCGAACATCGTCGCCGTTCGGCCACTTAAAGACGGGGTCATCAGCGACTTCGACGTCACCGAGCTCATGCTGCACTACTTCATCCGCAAGGTGCACGAACGGTTCACGATTGTGCCCAAGCCGCGAGTGGTGATCGGCATTCCGTCTGGCGTGACGGAAGTCGAGCGGCGTGCCGTGCACGACGCCGCCATCGAAGCCGGTGCGCGCGAGGCGCATCTCATCGAAGAGCCGATGGCCGCCGCGATTGGCGCCGGCTTGCCGATCACCGAGCCGGCCGGGTGCATGATCGTCGATATTGGCGGCGGCACGACCGAGGTCGCGGTCATTTCGCTAGGCGGCATCGTGGTTTCGCGCTCGATTCGCCTGGCCGGCGACGAGATGGACACCAACATCGCCCAGTACACCCGCCAGCGACACAACCTGCTGATCGGCGAGCGCATGGCCGAAGAGGTGAAGATCGCCGCCGGCAACGCCTACTACGGGTTGAACGGTCGGACTCCAGATCAAAGCGTGGTCGTGCGCGGCCGCGACCTCGTCACCGGCCTGCCGGCCGAACTCGAGATGAGTGGCAACGAGATACGTGAAGCGATCGCGGTCTCGATCAATGCCATCGTCGACGCGGTGACCGACACCATTGAAGAGACGCCGCCCGAGCTCGTCGCGGACATGATGGCGCGCGGCATCACGCTGGCCGGCGGCGGCTCGCTGCTGCCCGGGCTCGCCGACCTGCTGACCCGCCGTACGAAGATGCAGGTGCACCTGGCCGAGGACCCGCTCGGGTGCGTGGTGCGGGGTACCGGTAAGGTATTGAACGAGCTGGAGGTTCTCCGTAAGGTACTCGTGGACCAACACTCCGGCCGTCCGTTGTATCGCAGATGATGAGCGAGGCTCCGCGCCGGCGTCTTCCACGGTGGGTCAGCACCCTGGTGGTGGTGGGCCTGGCAATCCTCTTCCTCTTTCCTGGGCCCTGGCGCAACGCCGAGGGCGTCGCCTCGACCGCTCTGGCGCCACTCCAAATGGGCTTTTCGGGCACGCTCGACGACGCCTCGAACTTCGTCTCGACGATCACGCGTGTCCGCGACCTGGCCGACGAGAACGCGGATTACAAGGACCAGATCGACCAGCTCCAGTCCGAAGTGGTCAAGATGCACGAGCTCGAGGTCGAAAACGCCGATCTGCGCAACTTGTTGAGCATGAAGCAGGAGACTGGGCCAGGGGCGCTCATCCCGGTGCAGGTCATCGCCCGGGACGACTCGCCCTACGTGCAGGCCATCACCATCGACCACGGCGCGGGCGACGGGATCAAGCAGGACGCCGTTGTCATCACCCACCAGGGGCTGGTGGGGGTGGTCGAAAAGGTGGATCCGACGTCATCGAAGGTGCGGCTGATCAACGACCTGAACAGCTCGGTGAGCGTGCGATTGCAGACGGAGTCGCGGACGACGGGCGTGCTGCGCGGGCAGTCGGAAGGCGACCTGATGGTGATCGACTACATTCCGCAGACGGACGTGGTCTCCGAGGGCGACGTGGTGCTGACCTCGGGCCTGGGCGGCGTGTATCCCGAGGGACTCGTGGTGGGCAAGGTCGATCGCGTGGAGCGCAAGGACGCCGACCCGTTCCAATCGGCGGTGGTGCAGGCCGCCGTGGAGATGGACAAGTTAGAGCGCCTCTACGTCCTCGCCGATAGTGGCCAGTAAGTCGTTTGGGGTAGTTCGCGCGTGCGCGGGGACTGTGGACCGGTGAGGTTCGTCTTCGTGGGTGCGCTGCTGGCGTTTGCGGCGCTTTTGCAGTCGGTACTGGGGCCGACGTTGCCGCTGGTCAGGGGGCGGCCGGATTTTGTGCTGGTGGTCGTTCTGGCCTGGGCCATGCTGCGCGGGCCCATCGAGGGCGCGATCGCCGGCTTCCTCGGCGGCATGCTGCTCGACTCGGTTACCTACACGCAGTTCGGCATCAATACCGCCCTGTTGGGACTCATCGGCTACTGCGCAGGGCTGCCTGAGGTCAACGTGTACCGCGGCAACCTGCCGTACTTCCTGGGCATCACGGCCCTGGCGACGCTGGCCTACCACACCCTGTACTTCCTGATCTTGCAGGCGCTGGGCAACAGCATGCCGCCGCTGATCGAAACCTACGAGGCAGCGCTGCCCGCGGCGGTGCTGAACGCGCTGCTGGTGCCGCTGGCGTTTGTGATCTGCCGCAGGCTGCTGCGCATGCTGGCGGGCTGGAACCAGATGAGGCTTTGAGAACTCAGAACTCCGAACTCAGGGGCTGGACTATGGTGAGTCGGGTACCGCCAGTCCCCACCGAACGGGTACCTTGGACGTGATGTGTGTCGCGCGACACCGTTCTGAATTCTGACTTCTGAGTTCTGACTTCTCAACATGCGCGAAACCCGCTGGCAGCAATTCGACTTCGTCATCATCGCCTGCGTCCTGGGCCTGGTCCTGGCCGGCGTGGCGATGATCCACAGCGCCACCTGCGCCTCGCCGTGTACGGGACTTCTGCCACCGAGCAGCTATGCGATCCGCCAGGGCCTGTCCGCGGCCGTCGGCTTCGCCTTGCTGATCGGCGTCAGCCTGATCGACTACCGCCTGTATCGCGTCTGGGCCTTCCACCTGTACATCTTCGCCATCGCGCTGCTGGTCCTGGTGCTGCTGATCGGCCAGGGCGGCGCCGACGCCGACTACGGCTCACGGCGCTGGATCAACCTGGGCGCCTTCGACCTGCAGACCTCAGAAGTGGCCAAAGTGGCCGTGCTGATCGCCCTGGCCCGCGTCCTCGGCGACAAGCCGCAGGGCCCGCTGAGCTTCCGTCGCCTGATGGTATCCCTGGGTCTGGTCGCCGTGCCGATCGGCCTGGTGTTCATCGAGCCTGACCTGGGCACCTCGTTGGCGTTTCTGATGATCTGGGCGACGATGGTGCTGGTCGCCGGCATTCGCTGGCGGCACACGCTGCTGCTCCTGGTCGGAGGCGTGGTGGCCGCGCCGCTGGTCTGGCTCGGCATGAAGGACTACATGCGCGAACGGCTGGTGACGTTTCTCGGCACCCTGTTCGACCTGGAGCACGCGGCGTTCGATGAGGGCTACAACGTCTTGCAGGCGCGCATCTCGGTCGGCTCGGGCGGCCTGTTCGGGCGCGGGTACCTGGAGGGCACCCA
>JAFAWJ010000948.1 GCA_019242065.1 Chloroflexota bacterium | reverse complement strand
TCGGTGGCTGGCGAACCCCCTTCGGCAAACGCGGCGGCTACTTCAGTACCTGGCATCCCGTGGAAATGCTGAGCTTCACGCTCAAGGGGCTGATCGAGCGCACCGGCGTCGACGCGGCCGAGGTCGAAGACGTGATCGGCGGCTGTGTCGGTCAGGTTGGCGAGCAGGCATTGAACGTCTCACGCTTCGCCTGGCTGGATGCCGGCCTGCCCGAATCGACGCCCGCCACCACCGTCGACCGGCAGTGTGGCTCCGGTCTGCAGGCCATCCAGTTCGCCGCGCAGGGAGTGATGGCCGGCGGCTACGACCTGGTGGTCGCCTGCGGAGTGGAGAACATGAGCCGCGTGCCGATCGGTTCGCAGGTCACGCCGGAGCACACGCCCATGACCGCGTCGGTCCGCGAGCGCTACGGCGTCGACGAGTTCAGCCAGTCCGTCGGCGCGGAGATGGTGGCTCGACAGTGGGGCCTGGACCGGTCGGCCCTCGACGAGTACAGCGCGCGCAGCCACGCGCGCGCCGCCAACGCTACCGCCAGGGGCTGGCTCGCCGACGAGATCCTGCCCGTGTCCGTCGACGGCAATCTGATCCAGGCCGATCAGGGCATTCGCCCGGACACCAGCGTCGAGAAGCTGGCGTCGCTCAAGCCCGCGTACCCGGGGCTGGAGCTGCTGACCGCCGGCAACTCCAGCCAGCTGACGGACGGCGCCGCGGCCATGCTCATCGCTTCGCGCGAAAAGGCAGACGAGCTGGGCCTGCGTCCGCGTGCACGACTGGTCCAATTCAGTCAGGTCGGGTCGGACCCGGTCATGATGCTGACCGGTCCGATCCCGGCCACACGGAAGGTGCTGCAGCGCGCCGGACTGTCGACCGACGACATCGACGTGTTCGAGGTCAACGAAGCCTTCGCGCCGGTGCCCCTGGCGTGGCAGGAGGAGCTGGGAGTCGGCGTCGACAAGCTCAACGTCAACGGCGGCGCCATCGCCCTGGGCCACCCGCTGGGCGCCAGCGGGGCGCGCCTGATCATCACCGCCCTGAACGAGCTCGAGCGACGCGGAGGCCACTACGCCCTGGCCGCGATTTGCGAGGGCGGCGGCATGGCCAACGCGGCGATCATCGAGCGGCTCGACTGAGGCGCCGCTCGGCCCCTCGCCGTCCGCGTACTTCGCCGTAACCTCTCGCTGCGCCTCGCCCGCAGGCCTCGCCCTTTGTGCGCCGGCGGGTGGAGCTGCGAGCCAGGTGGTCGCGGCTCAGGTGTACAGCATCACGCTGCCACAGCATCGGCGGCTCGCCCGGTGCGTCAGCGGAGCGCTGGCGCCGGCGTCGGGGCGTCGAGGCTCCGCTGGCGCCAATCGCGGTGCATCGCTAGCGTGTCGGACTCAATCGATCCGAGCGCCATTGCCGCCAGGCCCGCGGCCACGAGCAGCAGCGCCGGCGACACCAGCAGCAACGCCAGCTGCAAGCTGCCAATCGCGTCCGACAGGAAGCCGACCGCCGCCGAAGCATAGGAATCGCCGAACAGGTGGGCGATCAGCAGGGTCACGCTCACCGCTGAGCCGCGCAGCGACGGCACAACCACGTTCTGTCCGACGGCCGTGAATGGCCCGGTATACAGGTACAGGCTGGTCACCGTCAGCAGGAACAGCGGCACGAACCAGGCTTCGGGTCCCACCATCGCCAGGGTGATCAGCACCGCCGCGGCCACAAAGCCGACGATCGCGACCTCCAGGTCCGCTCTCGGCGACCGCTTCCGCCGCCAATCGGCCACCCAGCCGCCAAGCAGGGTGCCGAGCAGCCCGCCGATCACGATCACCACGCCCGCCAGCGTGCCCGCTTCGCCGACGTTCATCCCGAACCGACGCGTCAGCAGGGTTGGCAACCAGTAGGCGTTGGCGGCGAGCACGAAAAACAGCGCCGTCTGCGACAGCGTCGTGTCGCGCAGGGTCTTGATGCGCAGCAGGCCCAGCATGCGACGCGGCGACGCCTCGTCCGTGCGTCGCAGGAGCGGGCCATCGGGCTCAGCAGACCCTCGTGGCGGTTCGCGCAGTCCAAAGGCGAGCACGGCGAGGACCAGGCCGGGCGCGGCGCACGCGAAAAACGCCTGCCGCCAACCGAAGTGGGCAGCCAGGAGCCCGCCGCCCGCGAATCCGACGGCAATGCCGAACACGGAGCCAGCCGACCAGATCGACATCGCGCGACCGCGGATCGCCTGGGGAAAGAAATCCGCAAGCAGCGACGTGCTGCCTGGGTAATAGCTTGCCTCGCCAATGCCGAGAATCGCGCGCGTCATGAAGAGCTGCAGGAAGTTCGTCGTAAAGCCGGTGAGCAACGTCGCCGCGCTCCAGATGGCGACGCCCGTGCCGATGGCCGCC
>JAFAWJ010000938.1 GCA_019242065.1 Chloroflexota bacterium | reverse complement strand
AACCTGGTCGATGACATGCACGACGGAACGATCTCCGACGGAGACAACTTCCTCAAGAGCTACGTTCCGGCGCTCATGGCGACGCCGCAATACCAGGCCGGAACCACGGTGATCTTCATCACCTGGGACGAGAATGACGGCTCGAGCGGGAATCAAGTCCCGTGCATCGTGATCTCGCCCTATACCCATGGTGTCAAGGACAGCACGCCGTACAGCCACTACTCCCTCTTGCGGACAACCGAGGAACTGCTTGGGCTTCCGCTTCTTGGAAATGCCGCTACGGCTAACTCGATGGTCGCCAACTTCGGCCTCTGAACTTCCCACCGACCAACCGAATGTTCATCGCAAAACCAGCCCTTCGCCTCTGGATACTGGTGGCCCTGGCGATCGGCGGGCTCTTCGCCGGTGCAACCACGGTTTCGGCCCGCTCGCCCAAGGCTCGAACGGTTCGGCCTGCTCATCGCAAGCGTGCCCGAAAGCACAGGGGCCATAGGGCCGCCGGCCACCGCTGCACGACCCACCGTCGGCGCGGTCACAAGAAGAGGTGCAAGCCTCCACACACGCACAAGCCGACGTCGAGCAAGCCGATCACGACCGGCTCGACGACACCCGCGCCACCACCCGCCGCTGGACCGTGTCCGAGTGGCCCTCCGGGAAGCGCCCTCTCGCTCGGAGCGAACACCTATGCGCTCGAGGGCATGGACACGTTCACCAAGGACGCACCGACTGGGTCGTTTGCGCAATCGACGAACAACCAGATCGTCTACACCGGGGATCACGGGCTGAGCTGGACGGGATATCCCGATGGCGCCCCGTCGACCTACTCGGGCGGCGCCGAGGGCTACCAGCCGTCGACCGTGCTATCGGTTCACGACGGCGTTCTCGATTTCTACCTGCACAACGACTCGGGCGGCAATCCTGTCGGCGCCGATCCGTCGCCCCTGCCCGGTGGCAACCGGTACCAGACCTACGGCGTTTGGTCATTCTGCGAGCAGGTGGCTCCATCCGACTCGCACCGACTGGACGACTTCAAGCAAGCGCCCATGCTTTGGCCCCAGAACGACAGCGACGCTCCGTCGGCGGAGTCAGACTTTCCCGAGGGGTCCTTCATCGGCCTCGACTTCTCCGGATTCGCGCATTACGGCGGGTCCGGGGCACAGGATGTGTTCAAAGTGCAGTCGCTGGTGTCGAGCTTCGATCCGACGGGGTGGCACGTCTACACCCAGGCCTGGGGACCGGGCTTCCGGTCCTACTACGTCGACGGACAACTCGTCGGCACCAGCACCAACCGGGTGTGGTCGGGACCCGAGCGCTGGCAGCTGCAGGTAGAACCGCTGGGTACGAACGACGGCGCCTCCGGCCACGTCTACGTGAAATGGATCTGGATCGGAACCCTCTCATGAGGGCGCCATCAGGACTCGAGCTCGCCCCCGGTCGCTGTGCCGGGACCGCCGCCCGCCGAGTCGCCTAGCTCGAGGGCCGGCCGAGCGAAACGGACCGAGCCGCCGACCGCGCGTCGCCAGATCTCTCCCATGGAGAACCGCCACCCCTCGGTACCCTCGGGCGGGGTTCCGGAGTCGCCGCGCAGCGCCACCCAGATCGCGATGACCGCGCCAAGCGTCTGACCCACCAGCCAGCCCATGCCGGCGCCGGACAGCCCGGCGCTCGGTATCAGCCACAGATCGAGTCCGATCGTGGCAACCGTCGACGCGCCGGCGATCAGCAGCGCTGGCCCCACACGTTGGCGGATCCTCTCGACGGCGATGACGAAGTTTACGATCGTGAACGGAATCAGCGCGATCGCGAACAGTCGAAGCAGATTCGCCGCGTGGTCGTACTCGGTGCCGAAAGCGCGCATGATCGGGCCCGCGAGCAACACCACGAAGACGACCAGTGGAATCACCACGACAAGCGCCAGCCGACTTACCTGCCGCACCAGCGAGCGCACCTTGGCCTCCGCCAGCGCCCCCTCCACCACGAGAGCGCTCGACATGTTCACCGCCAGCAACCGGAACGAGAAGCTAACGGCCCACGCCGAGTAGTAGTAGGCGTTGGCTGCGCCGGGCATCAGAGACAGCACGAGGAGCGACACCAGCGAATCCGGGATGGCAGCCGTGACCGCGACGAAATGATGTCCTGCGGCGAACCGAACGAGCTGACGTCGGGAGGGGAGCCGCGGCGACACCTCACGCTCCCGTTTCAGGAACTTGCCGAACAACGCCACGTTGATCACGACGACGAGCCCGATCAGCCCGAGCACCCAGGCGCCGAAGATGGCCCACGCGCTGGCGGACCCGGCGAGCACCACCAGCAGAACAGCCTTGATCGCGCCGAACGTCGCATTCTCGATCGGGACCCACCCGGCCCGGTGCAGGCTGATCAGAACCGGGTCCTGAAGCGAGAACACGATCCAGAGCGCGATCGCCGCGGCGAACAGGAGCACGGTCCATGGACTGTCGGTCAAGACTCCGAGACCAGCGAGGTGCGCAAAACCGGCCATGAAGACGCCGGCAGACGCCAGTCCTATCGCAATAGCCGTCGCGTAGGTGAGCCGCACGAGCCGGGTCTGAGCGCCACCGGCTACCGGAACGAAGCGCAGCAGCACGTACTGCAGTCCAATCCACCCCAAGCTCGAGACCAGGGTCATGGCGCTGATCGCGCCGGCGCCGATCCCGACGGCCTTGGCCGGGTACAGGCGCGCCGCGAGAACCCAGTAGGCGAATCCGAGGATGCCGTTGAAGCCCGTTGTCAGCATCAGCGCAAATGAGCTGCGGTACAACGGCACCCGGCGGACGTCGTTCAGGCGCGCGACATAGCTCATCGCTACAGCCCTACCTCGTGCGCGAGTGCTCCGACGGCCCGCTCGGCCGGCCAGGAGTTCGGTACCACGACACGGCGAGCGGAGACGCTCGCGAAAGCGCGGGCAATAAACGCCCCCTCGTCGGCGAGAACCGAAGCGAATGCGGCTTTCACGCCGGCCACGCTGAAGATCGCCGAGCGCTGGCGCAGCAGGACATCGGCGGCTTCCGCCGCAAGTTCCCGCTGCCCGAGAGGCTCCGAGCTGAGAGCGTCGACCGCGGCGCGCTGGATGACGATCACCTCGCCGATGGGAAGGCACAGCGGGCTGACGCCTCCGCCAAGCGCCGAAGCGCTGATTCTCAGCGGCGGAGCAACGAAACCCCGGGTGAGCGACCTGAGCTGGCCCAAGCCGGCGAGCGTGTGACGAGCAGATGGGCGCAGGGCCGCAAACGCCGCCGGTGCCGTTTGCGCCAGATCCGGGTAGAGCCGCAGCCGGCGGGGAAACGGGCCACAGTCCTGCCCTGGCATGATGAGAACCTGGTCGTCGCCCAGTATCTGCCGGCCGGTCGCCAGGGCGAGCGCCGCCAAGCTGCTCTTCCCGCTTCCTGAACGGCCGATCAGCAACACGGCTTGCCCTTCTCGCGCAATCGCGGCGCTTGGGAGAAGCACATAGCCGGCGCGGACGGCGGCAAGCGAGACCAACGGCTCGAGGATGTAGCTCTGTACCAGTGCGAGCCCCAGCGGCCCACGGACGTCGACCGCCACGCGCATGGCGTCACCATTCGACGTGACCGGTACGGACGCGCGCCAGCCCGCGAGCTTGTGCGTTCCCCGGATCTCCGCCTCAGGCGTCCTCCCTCGAGCTCGCCCGCGCCAAACATTACTGCCGACTGTTGCCTCCACAGCCGGAACCGCGGATTCGGTGCCCAGCGCCGCCGACGCATACTCCGCGCGAAAGTGGTTCCGGGCGCGGCGGTTGCCCCGGAGGGAGAGGACGAGGTCAGAGCCGAACCGATACAGGTCCGCGGGACCCGGTCCCCTGTCAACACCAACGCGCCAGCGCATCCGCGACCTTCCTGGGATCCGTCGGAAACGGAGCCTTCACTTCGAGGAGCCGAACACCGGCGAGGAGGTTGCGAAGCAGATCTGCTTCGCGGTCGGCGACTCTGAGCAGTGGCGACGGTCCGGACTGTGCGAACGCGTAGCGAACACGAGCGTCGAGCTCATACAACGATCGCCGTTCATACACCGCAGATTGGGCCAGGCGCCGCGCCGCCCACCCAACGTCTGCCTCGCGCACGGTTACTTCCTGCCCGGGTACCGTCGTCAGCATCGCGAGCGTCACCAACGGCGGTGTTGCGGCCGGGTCCTGAGGTGAGCCGTAGACCGCTGCGACGTCGGTCTGACGAAGCGATACCCGGCCCGCGAGCGTGAGCGCGTGTTCCAGCTGTGACTCCGCGGCAGCGCTGAGGGGATTTGCTCCGGCCTTGATGAGCAACGGCAGCCCACGGCGCGCCGTCCGAGCGGCGCGCAGACGCGCTCGCTGCGATGCAGGGAGGTGGGCCCGCAGGCGCGGGAGATAGTCGAGCACCCAGTCGCGTATGCCGACCGAGACCGGAAAAGCGTGGATACGCGCGTTGTTATCAATTACCGTCCACTTGTCCGAGATGAATCGCGCCCCTGCCTCGGCGAGGGCCAACGCGGTCTCGGTCTTGCCGGTCTCAGACCAACCACAAACCACCAGGCCGCCCCCTCGGAGCTGAACGGCCGCGCCGTGTACAACAACAGCCCCGCGGTTAATTGTAGCAAGTTGCAGTAGCGGACGCACCACTTCCGAGAACCCAACCCAGAGCGGAAAAGTCCGGTCATAGGAGAGACGCACCTGCTCGATCTCTGTCGACAGCCGCGGTAGCTCGAACAGCGAGTCGCTTCGCATGAGGTAACAACGCCCGTCGACGACACAGGTGCGGCGATTATCTCCGGCCGGACCGTGGACATCGCAAAAGCTGCCAGCTACGATGCCGTTGTTGGGGCAAAGCACCACGTCGGTCGTCTCCGGATCGACGCCAGCGCTCGGCTGGTACGGATCGAGCTGCGCGTCGACATACTGGAGTACCCGTTCTCGGTCATCGTCGACCGTGAGGCTGGCCAGACCATGCAAGTCGAATATGCGCGCCATGATCAAAAGTAGTCTCTCACCATGCTAACCAAGGCTCAGCCTATGGCCATCGCCTTGCCGAGAAACGCTCGGAGCACCGGCAGTCTTGCGGTGTCGCCTGCGATTGCCGTAGGCGCGCTTCTCGTAAGCGTCGTCTCACTTGCGGGCGCCCGGCTGAGACTTGACGGTTATGGGCTGCTGCACAGCCTCCCCTGGCCGTATTACGTCGGGCTGGCCGGTCTCCCCCTGGCATCAGTAGTCGAATGGCGCCGAGGGAGGGCTCGGCCGCTGTTGCTGCTCGCGTACGTCAGCGCCTTCCTGTTGCTGGTCTGGCTCACGCCCTACGTGCTCGAGGGAACGCCGAGGTTCCGGACCAGCTATCTGAGCTACGGCTACGTGGACCCCGTGGTACGAGGGCAGGGTCTCCTCCCCCGTCTGTTCATCTACCACAACTGGCCGCTGTTCCCGCTTCTGATGGCAGCGATTCAGAACGTCACCGGCATCTCGCCCCTCAAGATGATGGACTTCTGGCCCACCGTCATCTCGGTGCTGTACATGGTCCCGCTTTCCGTGCTGCTGCTGATGGCGACAGATCGGTCATGGCCGGCCGAACGACCGTGGCGCACATCGCTGAAGGCCACGCTTCGGGTCGACGCTCGGTGGGTGGCCGGCCTGTGGGTGTTCGTCATCTTCCAGTGGACCAATCAGGACTATTTCAGCCCGCAAGCGCTCACATTCCTGTTCTATCTCGGCCTCGTGGTCGTGCTGGCACACACGGCCTTGCGTCGGGAGGGCGAGTTCAACGGGGCGAGCGGCGCCGCGACCGTCATCCTGTTCACGCTCATCGTCGCCACCCACGTTCTGAGCGCGGTCGTCGCGCTGTTCGTCATCACCGCTTTGACCTTGACGCGACAGCTCAAGCGACCGACCCTCCTCCTGCTGTGTCTGCTTGTGTTCGTCGCATGGCAGGCCTATGCGGCGGCCCCGTTCTACGAGTTCTACGGACATCGCCTGCTGCAGACGGTGTTCGCGGCGGGTGACTTCCTGCAGTCGAACGTCTCCGGGCGCATCAGCGGGAGTGGCGCTCACCTGGCCGTTGGACGGCTGCGTGTGGCCGTCACCGCGATCGTGTTCGCACTCGGGGGGTTCACGGTCCTTGTACAGCTGCGCCCGCGCCGCCGCCGGCTGTGGAGGCCGGCGCCGGCCTGGCGCGCGCTTTCAGACGAGGTCCGCTTCGCGCTCGTGTTGCTCATTGCCACCGTCCTCGTGGGTCCGGTGTCCATCTACGGCGGTGAAATGCTGATCCGCACCGAGCTGTTCAGCTTGCCACCGCTCGCGATGATTATCGTCGCCACCGCCGAGACTCGCCGCGTCCTCACCGCGGTCGGAGCCGTACTGATCGCCATGGCGCCGCTCCACATCGTCACTCATTACGGAAACGAGCTGTATGACTACGTTTCGCCTGGTGAACTAGCCGGGTTTCGCTACATCGCGGATCACCTTGCGCCGTCGAAGATCTACGGCGGCTTTCCGGGCGGCGGCTTCCTGAAATCGGCGACGCTCCGATGGCGTAACAGCACCGTTCCGAACGCCAACCACGTTCCGGCGGCGCCCGACTTCCTGGAACCGAACGCGCATAACTGGGGGAAGGCACCCGGAGGCGTCTACGTGGCGTTCAGTCGCGGTGACATCGCCGCGGCAACCCTGTTCTACAACCAGCCTCACCTGATCGGCGATATGCAGCGCCTCGTGGCGCATAACCCACATTTCCAAGCCGTGTACGTCACCCCCGACTACTCGATCTACCGCTGGTTGCCCCCGCCACCCAGGCGTCGGCGGGCGGCCGCCAACGCCTATGGGGTGCACCCCACGGCCAAGCCGGCGCGTGCCGGCGCCTACGCGACAGGGTCAAGGGCGGGCGGCGCCAAGACGGCCGGGGGGCGCACGCGGAAGGCAACCACCCCGACCAAGTAGCCCGCTGCCGCCGCACCTACCGCGCCGATCACCGCGGCAAACTGTCCGGCGGCGGCGCCGGCGCCGCGGCCGCTGACCACGCATCGGATGCTGCTCGCAAGACGCGCGGCCAGCGCATGGCGAAGGTAGGCGCGCTCCGTATCGAGCGAACGGCTGTCACCCAGCCGGCGCACCAGGGCCTTGGAGATCCCCTCGAAGTAACAGCGGCGAAGCAGATAGCGTGCAGTCGCTCGAGTTGCCGGTACGTGGTGGTCGATTTCTGCCCCGGCGGTCAATGCGATCCGCGCGCCGCCCATCGCGCGAGCAGCCCGCAGGCAGAATTCTGTCTCCTCGCAGCCCAACGGCAGGCTGCCGAGACGGCCGATCGCCGGGTTGAAGCGTCCTACCGCATCGAACAGTCCGGCGCGGAACGCCATGTTGCAGCCCAGCGGGTTTCGCACTGCGCCGCTTTCTGGAAGCCCTGAGTAC
>JAFAWJ010000577.1 GCA_019242065.1 Chloroflexota bacterium | reverse complement strand
CATCGCCGTCGCGGCCGGTCTGGCGCTGGGTGCGCTGGGGACCGACACCGGTGGGTCCGTGCGGGGTCCGGCTGCCGCCAACGGACACACCGGCCTGAAGGTCACCTATGGCCGCGTGCCAAAGTTCGGAGTCGTGCCGCTCGGGTACAGCCTGGATAGCGTCGGACCCATGGCGCGAACCGCCTGGGATTGCGCCGCGTTGCTGGGCGTCATGGCGGGTTACGATCCGCGTGATCCGACCGCCGCCGACGAACCGGTTGCCGACTACACCGCCGCGCTGAACGGCAGCGTGGCTGGCATGCGCATCGGTGTGCCGATGGAGTACTTCTTCGACTCGCCCGAGCTGAGTGACGAGGTCAGGACCGCGGTGCTCGACGCGATCGAGGTGCTGAAGGGCGCCGGCGCCCTCATCAAGGAGATCACCATCCCGCACGCCAGCGAGGCCAAGAGCGCCAACAACCTGGTGATGTCGGCAGAGGCCTTTGCCTATCACCACGACGACATGCGCGACCGGTGGCAGTTGTACGGTCGCTACACGCGCACGGGCATCGCGCGCGGGGCGTTGTTCAGCGGACCGGATTACGTGCAGGCCCAGCGCTTCCGTTTCTACTTCAAGAGAAGGGTTGCGACGACCATGGCTGATCTCGACGTGCTCATTACGCCGACGTCGACCACACCGGCGGAAAAGCGCGACCAGGTGGATATGACCAAACGCTTGATGGGTGTGAGCTTCACCGGGATCTGGAACCTGATCGGCCTGCCCGCGCTGGCGCTGCCGTGCGGCTTCAGCTCCAACGGACTGCCGCTGTCCATGCAGATTGTGGGCAAGCCATTTGACGAGGCGACGGTCCTGCGCGTCGGCGATGCGTATCAACGCGCGGTCGATTGGCACTTGCGCGTGCCGCCAATGGCTCAGGCGGTGGCCGCGTGAGCGAGGTACCGCTGACCATTACCGAAGCTGCTGACGCGCTGCGTCGCGGCCAGTTGACCAGCGTCGAGTTGACGCGGGCGGTCTTCGAGCGCGCCGATCGACTGGACCCGGCGCTGGGTGTTTACCTGCGCCGCATGGACGATTCAGCGCTCGACGAGGCGCGGCGGGCAGACGCTGACCTGGCCAACGGAGTGGACCGCGGTCCACTCCAGGGTATTCCGCTCGGGATCAAAGACATTATCGCGACCGGTAACGCGCCGACGACCGCCCAGAGTCTGATCCTCGATCCGACGTGGGGCAACCGAGGGGACGCGCCGGTCGTCGCCCGCCTCCGCGCGGCAGGCGCCGTGATTACTGGCAAGACGACGACGATGGAGTTCGCGACCGGTCTGCCGGACCCGGACAAGCCATTTCCCGTGCCGCGCAACCCGTGGAACACGGACCACTGGCCCGGTGGTTCGAGCTCGGGCACCGGCGCGGGAGTGGCTGCCGGTTTGTTTCTCGGTGGACTGGGTACCGACACGGGCGGCAGCATTCGCGGGCCGTCGGCCTACTGCGCCATCAGTGGCCTGAAGCCGACGTTCGGGCGCGTGCCGAAGTCCGGGTGCGTGCCGCTCGGGTTCAGCCTGGATCACATCGGGCCAATGGCGCGCAGCGCTCGCGACTGCGCGGTGATGCTGCAGGTGATCGCCGGGTATGACCGGAGCGATCCGACGTGCCGCAACGTGCCGGTGCCGGACTATCTCGCGGCGCTGTCGGGCAGTCTGGAAGGGACGAAGATCGCCGTCGAGCGCGAGCACCATACACGGGTGGACGGCGTGCTGCCGGAGTCGGTCGACGCGTTCGAGACGGCCATGGGCGCGATTGAGGATGCGGGGGCGAGGACCATCGAGGTGGTCATTCCGCACTACGCCGAAATTACGTTCGCGGGTCGCGTGCTGAGTCGCTCCGAGGCGGCCGCTTACCACATGCTCGACCTGCGCATGCGCTGGTCGGACTACGGCGTGCACACGCGGGACGCGGTGGCTCAGGGTGCGCTCTACAGCGCTTCGGACGTCGTCCAGGCGCAGCGCGTGCGGCAGTACGGCAAGAAGCTCATCGCCGAGCTGTTGCGACCCTTCGACGTGCTGGTGACGTTGAGCCGCGGGAGCGGCGCGCCAGCGGTCGAGGGGCTGACGATGGAGTCGTATTCGAAGAAGCCGTCGTTCACGTCGATCTGGAATGCCATGGGGCTGCCGGCGCTGTGCATTCCGATGGGGTTCACGGATGACGGGCTGCCGCTGTCGCTGCAGATTGTGGGCAAGCCATTCGACGAGGCGACGGTGCTGCGCGTGGGCGACGCCTTCCAGCAGCTCACCGATTGGCACCTGAAGGTGCCTGCCATCGCGAGGCCAGAGCCCGTCGCCGCTTGAACCCGTAGGGACCGGTTGCGGAGGACCGGTCCTTACACTCGATGGTTGTCTCCGAGTCCACGGTGACTTTCGAATGTAAGGACCCGACTCGGTAAGGGAGACTTGGACCCTCGGGTTGTCTCCGTATCGACGGTGACGATCGAATGTAAAGACCATCCCTAGACTAGATGGTGACTCTCGAATGTAAAGACGCGTTCCACAGGACTGGTCCTTACATTCGATCGTTGTCTATGTATCAACCGTAACTTTGGTGAAGTCGGCGACCCAGGCCTGGGGCTGCACGAAGCCGTGCACCGACGGCGCCAGCACTCGCAGATTCAGGTCATGACATACGTACGTCGCCGGTGACGATTCGGCAACCAGCCCCATGCCCTGATTGATCAGCGCG
>JAFAWJ010000752.1 GCA_019242065.1 Chloroflexota bacterium | reverse complement strand
GGTTGGTGACATCCGCGCTGTCGACATCAAAATTCCCCAAAATGGGTTCTTATAGGGTTGACGGTGTCACCCGTTGACAGTGCTGATGGCTGATGACCACTCGCTGGTGACATCGGCCCGTCGAGACATAAATTCCCCAATGGGTTCTTATCGGGTTGACGGTGTCACCCGTTGACAGTGCCGATGGCTGATGACCACTCGCTTGTGACATCGGCCCGTCGAGACATAAATTCCCCAATGGGTTCTTATAGGGTTGACGGTGTCACCCGTTGACAGTGCTGAAGGCTGATGACCACTCGCTGGTGACATCCGCGCTGTCCACACACATTCCCCTACGGGGTTTTACAGGGTGATGCTGTCACCAGTTGACGCTAATGGCTAATAGCTTCCTGGTATTCGGCTCTCGCTTTCTCGCCCCCGTTGGTGCGCCAGTCTTTGATCAGGCCGTCCAGGTCGCCCAATGGATTGCGGCCTACCACGATGTCTGACACACCGTCGTTCAGGGCTTGATCCAGCAGCGCCTGCTGCCCTGAATACGTCGGCGAGTAGAAGCCCAGCGTCGGGTCGGCGGTGGCCGCGTCGGCCATGGCTTTCTCGTCCGTTTGAATATCCGTCGCATACTGCTGCGATCGGTTCGGATCGAACAGCACCTCGGGATTATTGGTGATGTACTTCCAGGTGCTGAGCACCTCGCTTTTGCCTTTGTCGGTCAGCACGGGAATGCCCTGCGCGTCGCGGTTGTAGTGCACGCCCTCGACGCCGTAGTTCAGCAGCGCCCACTCCTGACTGCCAAACGGCGAGGCGATGAAATTGAGCACGCGCAGCAGCAATTTGACGCGCTCCGGGTCGCCTTTCTTCACGAAGCTGATGCCGAAATTGCTCGGACCCGTGTGATAGATCGGCGCCGATTTGCCGTCGGCCGCAAACGGATGGACGACCCGTAACCGTGCGTCAGGATTCTCGGCGGCCAGCAGCGCCCACTGCGCGATGAGCGCGCCAAACGAGTGCGAGGCGACCGCCGCCTGGCCACCGCGCAGCGCCGTGGACAGCGTCGTGCCGCTCAACGTGCGGCAATCCGGATGAAAGACGCCCGCCGCCCACAGGTCGCGCGCGTAACTGACACAGGCTCGGTATTCGTCCGTTTCGTAGTCCTTGGTCAGCTTGCCGCTCTGGTCCAGGCGCCAGTTGTTCGGCGTCCCGAACATCATGAGCAAGGGTGACTGGCTCGTCAGGCCAAAGCCCAGGGCCGACGCCAGCCCGAACTGATTCTGCTGGGCGCTGGTGAGCGCGACGAGGAACTTCTTGAAGTCGTCGGCGGAGGTCGGGGCTGGCAACTGCGCCTGATCGGCGAGATCCTGCCGCACCAGGAATGCGTTCAAGAAGGGCGCCCGCGGCACGGGTACGCCGTAGATGGCGTTGCTGACCACCGTTTCGGCCCAGCACGGCGCGGGAATGTTGGCCAGGTTGGGGTAGTCCTTCACCGCGTCGCCGCCGAGATACGGCGTCAGGTCCGCGCAGGACGCTTGCAGGAATGACGGCAGGTTGGCGATGTATTTCTGTGGCGGGTTGTAAATGGTGTCAGGCAGATTGCCGCCGGCGATGGTGGTGTTCAGGCCGTTGCGATAGTCTGCCGAGCCGTACAACTGCTGCCGAACGGTCAGTCCCATGGCGGTGTTGACGGCTTGCCAGGCCGAGTTCTGGTCGAGGGCCACGACGGCACCCTGGATCAGGTTGGTCATCAGGGTGACGTCCTCACCGTGACCGGGCGCTTCCGCGACTGACTTGAAGAGGGTTGGCGGGAATGTGAAGTAGCCGGCGTCGACGCCGTCGGAGCGGGCGGGGAGATCCGGCTGGGGGCCACCCTGGACGGGGATGTAGCTCGGCATGGCGACCTTCGCCGCCTTCGCCGCACTGGTGCTGCCGCTCGCGGCGGGCGTTCCCGAGCTGGTCTGAGGTGCCAGCCCGCACGCCGCCAGGAGCGGCACGGCCACTCCGGCGGCGGCAAGGCCACCGATAAACGTCCGCCTGGTCACATGAGCCATCCCCGAGTTACCCCCTGGCGCGTCAACGCGAGATTGGCCGTAACGGTATCAATCACGGCATCCCATCTACCATGAAGGGGAGGGACCATGACCCAGGACACCTTTGACGTCGCGATTGTCGGTGGCGGGCCCGTCGGCGTGGGCCTGGCCGTGGAGTTGGGCCAGCGCGGGATCGCGTGTGTCCTGGTGGAGCGACACCTCGAGCCGCAGCCGATCCCGAAAGGCCAGAACCTGAGCAACCGAACGCTCGAGCATTTTTACTTCTGGCACTGCGTCGACGAGCTGCGCGCCGCGCGGATCATGCCGCCGGGCTACCCGATCGGCGGCGTCACCACCTATCGGACGCTCAACAGCCCGTATTTTCTCGCCCAGGGTCACGCCCAGGGGCACGACCTGAGCGCGCGCAGCGGACGCGGCGCGGGCGTGCGGGACTACTACTTCCAGTCCAACGAGCGACTGCCCCAGTACTGCACCGAAGCCGTCCTGCGTGAGCGTCTGAAGCAGCTGCCGTCGGTCAAGACCCTGTTCGGCTGGACCGCCGAGCGCGTCGAGCAAGACGCGGACGGCGCCAGCGTCACGGTGGTCCCATCCGGTGAAAGTGCCGCGCCGTTCTACAGCTGGTCAGCGGATACCGAGCAGCAGACCAACCAGAATGCCGCCGAGCAGTCCGAGCGTCAGGTCGTGAAGGCGAAATACGTCGTCGGGTGCGACGGTGGGCGTTCGCTGGTGCGGGCGGCCATGGGCATCGACCGTGGCGGACGCGACTTCGATCAGCGCATGGTGCTGGCCGTGCTGCGCTCGAAGGAGCTGCACGAGTTCCTGAACCGCTTTCCACCGGCCACGACCTACCGCGTGATGAAGCCCGAGCTGCAGGGCTACTGGCAGTTCTTCGGACGCATCGACGTGGGCGAAGGGTTCTTCTTCCACGCGCCCGTGCCGCGGGATGCCACTCCCGACAACTTCGACTTCCTGGGCTTGCTGCATGAGGCGGCTGGCTTTCCATTCCACGCCGAGTTCGACCACATCGGCTTCTGGGACCTGCGCATCATGGTGGCCAGTCAGTACAGCCTGGGGCGGATGTTCATCGCTGGCGACGCGTGCCACCAGCACCCGCCGTATGGCGGCTTCGGGCTGAATACCGGCCTGGAGGATGCCGCCAATCTGGGCTGGAAGCTGGCGGCCAGCCTGCAGGGTTGGGGTGGTCAGACGTTACTGGACTCGTACGGCGCGGAGCGGCAGCCGATCTTCAAGGAAACAGGCGAGGCGATGATCGCCGGCGGGATCGAGCGCGACCGCGAGTGGCTGGAGCGCCATAACCCCGACAGAGACCTGGCGGAGTTCGAGCGCGCCTGGGCCGAGTACGGCGTGACGCGCGGCAGTCAGCCGCAGACGTACGAGCCGCACTACGA